>NZ_JAPVZA010000010.1:0-91023 GCF_041432115.1 Streptococcus sp. 27098_8_12 | reverse complement strand
CAAAATTAGAAAAGTTTGCTCATCAGTATCATTTTTATTTACTACTTAACTTCTTGATTCCTTACCAAGAAGTAGAGAGTTGCTCCAAGTGAACATACAAATCCAATAACGTAAATACAGAGTTGCAGATTGGAAGCTCTCCCTAACATTGTATCTGCAACAATATTATAAAATAGGTAACTAGTCAATGGTTCCACTACTCTTTCTATGAATGGTTGTACTAAAATAGGAAATAGCAATAAAATAGCTAAACTCCCCATTGGACTTTTGAAAAAATAACTTAAAAAGTAAGAAATCAAAAAGTATTGGATGGAGCCAATCAAATAGAAGCTGAAAATTTCTAAACTGACACCATTTTCGCTACTAAAAAAATGAAACCATATAAGCAATACAATGAAATACAAGGTTGATTGTAGTACTACATCACATAACTCTACGAACAGGATCCTAATTGAACTTAAGATCCTTTTTCCACTTACCAAATAAACTAGTTTTGTTTCGTGTGATTGTAACTCAACAAATGCATTAACACACCCAATACTAACAGAGAGCATTGATGCAAAAACAAGAGCTTGCTTTATCGATAATTGTACAACAGTATCATTGATTGAAACTGGTAAAACACCTAAGAGACACACAAAACCTATCAAAAGTGACTGTATAGCTATCTGGTACTTTACGGGTTTTAAACTATATTTTTTGACGATAAGACTAAAAAATATTCTTGCCATTCTTCCTCCTTATTCGAATCATTTCTACAAGCATTATGAATACCAAGAACAAGATTCCTTCTACTACTAAAAGTGTAAATCCATATAATTGGCTCGTTTGAGTCCCTTCAATTCGGCCAAAAGCAAATGACTTTGCTCCAATCAAAGGCAATAGATTTTCAATTTTAGAGGAAATTCCTCTTAAAATACCTGATAAAGTGATTACCAATAATAAAACATCTGCAATTAATGAAGTCATTGATTTTTTCGTTACTATTACGAAAAGTAAAGCTAATAAAGTAAGAACAATTGCAAATATCATAACTCTTACCGTAACATCTAAGAACAATGTAAATTCTAAATAATTCTTTAAAGTTGAATCTAGAAAAATGAGTAAGATAATAGCATTTACTATAGAAAATATCAAAGTAGCAAGTAACGATAAGACAATCGAACTTGCAATAAACCCAGTAAGACGAACTTTCCAGTTTGGGATCAATAACTGAGTAAAATTATCATCACCAAATTGGTAATTGGTTGAATAAACAAGTGAAACTAAGATTGGTAAGAAAATAACACTTGCTTGGTAGGGTGAGGATAAGAGAGCATCTCTGACTGTATAGACTGGATTCGATGATAGCATAGATGGATCAAGGTTAACCGCCTGTCCATTTCCTTCTACTAAAGCATTTATCACCTGGATATTTTGAATTGAAAAAAAAATGCTGACTCCCAAAATAAGAAAAAAAGTGAATTTAAAAGTAGGTAAACTACAATATTTATAGAGGTCACTAAAAAAGGAACGTTTCAACATCTTATTCACCTTCTTTCCCTTCGAGTGCCATAAAATATGCATCCTCAAAAGATCCAAACTGTTTCAAAATGTCTTTGGTAGGAGCATCAATAACAATCTTCCCATTAGAAATCCCAACCAAATGATCTACAGTTAATTCTAACTCACTCATATAATGACTTGTCATTAATACAGTCTTACCTTCATTGACAAAAGACTGCAAAAAATTGCGTACCCAGCGTATTCCTTCTGGATCTAGTCCATTGATTGGTTCATCTAAAATTAAGATGTCAGGATTTGCTAATAAGGCTGTTGCTAAACCAAGACGTTGCTTCATTCCTAATGAATAGTCTTTTACTTTTTTATTTTTAGCTTCACTTAACCCCACCAACTCTAAACATTCGTTGCACCTATTTTTGTCAACACCACAAGCCAAGCCAATCCACCGAAGATGCTGGAATCCTGTTCTTGTTGGGTAAGGTTGGCAACTATCGAGGAATGATCCAACAATACAAAAAGGATTATCTCCCAATTGAGAGTATTTTTTCCCGTCGATCAACGCCATTCCCATTTGACTATTTTCTAAACCAAGTAAAATTCTAATTAAAGTTGATTTTCCAGATCCATTCGGTCCAATCAATCCAGTAATCTCACCTTTCTTGGCTTTGAAAGACACGTTTTGAAGGACAATTTTATTATTATATTCCTTATGTAGCTTTTGAATTGTTATCATTCATTCTTTTTCCCTTCTGACTTTTAGTGAAATTCCACCTTCACTTGGAGCAAGTATAACAGGAGAAAATCAGGAAATTCTCAGAATAATTATTTTTTTTATTTTCAACAAATTACATTCTATATTTGCTATAATATGCTCATATAATTGGAGGTACTATGAAGTATAAAATTTTAGCCATTGACGATGATGAAAAAATCTTACGATTATTAGGGAATGCATTAGAAGCAAACAACTTTCACGTGGAAACTCGTAAAAACATAGAGGAGATCAATATCTGTGACTTTACTGGATTTGATCTAATTTTACTTGACGTCATGATGCCTATTTCTGGTTTAGAAATTTGTCGTTCCATTCGTCCACAAATTGCTACTCCAATCTTATTTCTAACCGCTAAAGATTTTGAAGAAGATTTACTAAAAGGAATACAAGCCGGAGCCGATGATTACATCACAAAACCATTCAGCATTAAAGAATTGATTGCAAGAATTCAAATGCATCTTCGTAGAGAAGAAAGATCTCACCCTGCCTCTAAAGAAGAAATGAATTCAGATATTACTTTTTATCGAGATCGTCAAGAAGTTTATTATCAATCAAAGAGAATATCACTAACTAAGCGAGAGTTTGATTTACTTTATCTTTTAGCTAAAAATGAAAACCGAATATTTAGCGTAGAGGAACTTTACGATTACCTCTATCCTGTAAGCTCTGATGCTCAACTACGGTCAATCACCGAATACATCTATCAAATTAGACAAAAATTTAAAACTCATCAAATTGATCCAATCAAAACAGTATGGGGAGGAGGATACAAATGGAAAAAGAATTGACGATCAAGCAACTCATTAAGCGTACCTACCTTAAAATCATTTGGCAATTTCTTCTATGTCTTATACTTTTTTACATACTCCCCGCTCTTCTATCTTCTGTATCTGGAATCAATGAGAAAAATGCCAATCGCTTTGCTTTATTTTTTAGCGTCAGTTCTTGGATTTATCTTTGCATCATTTTAATTGTTATCATTGTAATAAATATTAGACAGTTATTAACCAAGATTCAAAAAGAAATGAACATGGTTTATCATAGTGGTCTATATTTCACCAAAAATGAACATCACCATTTGCAGATTAAAGAATTCATTGAAACAAACGATCTGATCGAAAAAATGCAATCTGATATAAAAAATAGGATTGAAAATGAAAAAGATCAAAAAAAAGAACTCATGTTTCAAGTATCTAGCGCTGCACATGATCTTCGTAGCCCTCTAACTGTCATCAGAGGAAATGCTGAATTCTTACAATCCACCGAGCAAACCCCTCAAACAATGGAATGTCTAAAAGATCTTGAGCAAGCAAGTATTCAGTTAAACGATTATTTTAACCACTTCATCCAATACTCCAAAACCTTTTACGACCATGATATTCAACTTGAAAAGATATCAATTAAACAAGTAACTCATCAATTGAAAGAACACATCTCACCTTTACTCCCCAGAAATACACATTTTATTTTTACAAACACAGTAACTCCATCAACACAAATTGCAATTCATTCCAATCTATTTTTCCGAGCAATCACAAATATCATTAATAATGCAATACAACATCAAAAAGAAAATGATGCAAAGATCCAGCTAACAATGTCACAAGAAAATGGTCAATTAGTTCTAACTATATGGAATAATCAATCTAGTTTTTCAAAAAATATACTACAACATGCCGGAAATCTTTTCTATAAAGATGACCAAGCAAGAACACCCTCTCAAGAAAGTCACTATGGACTTGGTTTATCTTTTGTGAAACGCGTCATGAAACTCCATAATGGAACGATGCATTTAGAAAATATTAATCATGGTGCACAAGTCAAGCTAATTATTCCCATTATATAAAATAAGCCGAACTCATCAATATGTGTTCGGCTTTCCTTCATTTTTAATTTATAAAAAAGACCGGCATTTTGCCTGTCTTCGTATTTATCATTATTTCCTATCAGCCATTTCACACTTATTACTCAACAGCTCTTTCATTTCTTTCCCCTAAGCGGTAAACAATCAGGACGGATAATAGAAGAACCAGAGTTGTGATGATCGATCCTTCCGCTCCAAATTCCCCTCCGGTCAGCCAGTCAGGTCCTGATCCCATGGTAAAGCTGAAGATAGAGGCATCTGCCCCCGTCCCACTGACTTGAAAACCAAGGAGATTTCCTTGTACATAGTTCCAGGTCCCGTGCTGAGCGACCACTAGCCAGATACTATCGGTATAGATAAAAAGCAGACCAGCTAGCACCCCATCAAGGATGATATTCAGAACGGATAAGAAGGTCACTCCTGCATTACCCATATGCAGAATGCCAAAGAGACTACTAGAAATCAAGATCGCTAAGGGTAGATTGGCTCTTGCAGCAATCCGAGTTAGGAGCCAACCCCGCGTCGCTACTTCTTCTGTACCACCTTGAAGGAGCCAAAATGGGAATAAGCCTAGAATAAAAAGAATGGGTTCTAAACTTAATTCATTCAACTCAAAAGTCCCGATTCCCCCAACCTGGTAGACAAGGGCAATCACACCCATTTGAAGAAGGGAAAGCAAAATCCCCCAACCTAGATACTTGAGCCAGTTCTTTTTTATAAAACCTAAAGTCGATAAGGGATTCTTCTCTATTACTTTCACCCAAAAAATAAAGAGTAACAAAATAAATACGAAACTGAAGAGCTGATAATAGAGAATGTAATGGTAGAAAAACTCTTGAATACTTGCAACCCCATTTCCTGGTGAGAAGAACTCTGTTAGAGTACCTATTGCAATGGAAAATGGTCCCACCAATTCACTACTGAGCCATAGTCCTCCTTCTATAAAGAAGGAAGCTAAAAACACGTAGAATAGTGTACAAACGAAAACTGGCACAGAAGCTTTCGTTTTGATACCTTGAATGATCATCCCTTTCTTCATCTAGTAACCTCCATTAATCTGATAGGTCCATTGTAGCAAAGAAAATCCAGACCTGCAACACCACTTCATGTCAGAAAACCTAACATCGAAAGTTGATTTTTCTTGCTGAACTGATACTTTTCTGATATAATAGCTTTTATAGAAAAACATAAGATCATTCATACTCTATTTGGTATGAATGTTTTGTTTTTTCAGGCCATCCTTTGGTCAATGCACTCATGGGTCAAACACCCAAAGAGAAATGAAGAAAAAGGAGACAGAAATGAAGAAAAAATTACTAGCCTATTTGCTTTTCTTATTTCCACTGGTAGCATTCGCTGGTCATGCTCATGCTGAGACGATCAAGGTCGTTTTCGACACAGCTTATGCTCCGTTTGAATTTAAAGATTCAGATCAAACCTATAAAGGAATTGACGTAGAAATCTTGGACAAGGTCGCTGAAATCAATGGCTGGGATTTAGATAAATCCTTCCCTGGATTTGATGCAGCAGTTAATGCTGTCCAAGCTGGTCAAGCGGATGCCATTATGGCCGGAATGACCAAAACAACTGAACGTGAAAAAGTCTTCACCATGTCTGATACTTACTACGATACAAAGGTTGTCATTGCAACTACAAAAGCCGACAAAATCACGAAGTACAGCCAATTGAAAGGGAAGACCGTCGGTGTCAAAAACGGTACTGCAGCCCAACGCTTCCTCGATAAAAACAAGGACAAATACGGCTACAAGATCAAGACTTTTGATACGGGTGATCTCATGTACAACAGTTTATCAACTGGTGCAGTGGATGCAGTCATGGATGATCAACCCGTCATTCAATATGCCATCCAAAAGGGTCAGGACCTAGCGATAAATATGGACGGGGAAGCAGTCGGTGGCTTTGCCTTTGGTGTTAAAAAAGGTGGAAATCATGAAAAGTTGATCACTGAATTTAACAAGGCCCTCGCTCAAATGAAAGCTGATGGAACACTTGATGAGATCATCAAAAAATGGACCGGTGAAAGCCAATCAACTGCTAACAGTGCTGTTCCAACAACAACTACTCCTGCTGGACAAAAAGCAACGCCTAAAAAGTCAAAATATGTAATTTCAAGTGACTCATCTTTTGCACCATTCGTTTTCCAGAATGGGAAAAATAAGTATACAGGGATCGATATGGACTTGATCAAGGCCATTGCTAAAGACCAAGGATTTACCATTGAAATTGATAACCCTGGATTTGACGCTGCGGTAAGTGATGTCCAATCTGGTCATGCGCAAGGAATGATCGCAGGGATGACCGTGACCGATGCTCGGAAAGAAACATTTGATTTTTCTGAACCATATTATACTGCTAACTCTATTCTTGCAGTCCAAGAAGATAGCAAGATTGATTCTTACGATGACTTAAAAGGTAAGACGGTCGGTGTTAAAAACGGAACTGCATCGCAGACCTTCCTTGAAAAGAATAAAAATAAATATGGCTACAAGATCAAAACTTTCTCTGACGGAGCTTCTATGTATGATAGTTTGAATTCTGGTTCGGTTGCAGCGATTATGGATGACGAACCCGTCATCAAATACGCTATTAAACAAGGACGTAAATTCAAAACACCTATCGAAGGAACTCCAAGTGGTCAACTAGCATTTGCCGTTAAAAAAGGTGAAAATCCTGAATTGATCGAGATGTTCAATAACGGTCTTGCAAACTTAAAGAAAAATGGCCAATACCAAAAGATTCTCGATAAATATCTTAAGTCAGATAGCAAATCAAGTACTTCAAGTACAGCCGTAGATGAAACAACAATCTGGGGCTTGCTCCAAAACAACTACAAACAATTGCTAAGTGGTTTGGGTGTAACCCTTGCACTTGCACTTCTCTCTTTCGCGATTGCTATGGTGATCGGTGTTATCTTTGGGATGTTTAGTGTTAGTCCTTATAAGTGGCTCCGCTGGACAGCAGAAATCTTTGTCGATGTTATTCGTGGGATCCCACTCATGATCCTTGCAGCCTTCATCTTCTGGGGAATTCCAAACTTGATTGAATCTGTCACAGGTCATCAATCCCCAATCAACGACTTTGTCGCAGGTACCATCGCCCTCTCCCTCAATGCTGCTGCCTATATCGCAGAAATTGTCCGTGGGGGGATCCAAGCTGTACCGATTGGACAGATGGAAGCCAGCCGAAGCCTTGGAATCTCTTATGGTAAGACCATGCGCAAGATCATCTTGCCACAAGCAACCAAACTCATGCTTCCAAACTTTGTTAACCAATTCGTCATTGCCCTGAAAGATACGACTATCGTATCTGCGATCGGATTGGTAGAACTCTTCCAAACTGGTAAGATCATCATTGCCCGAAACTACCAAAGTTTCAAGATGTATGCGATCCTTGCCGTCTTCTACCTCGTGATTATCACCTTGCTAACACGATTTGCAAAACAATTAGAAAAGAGGGCTAACTAATGGCTAAATTAAAAATTGATGTCCATGACCTCCATAAATACTACGGTGAAAATGAGGTCCTAAAAGGAATTTCAACAAAATTCTATGAAGGAGATGTGGTTTGTATTATCGGACCATCCGGTTCTGGTAAATCGACCTTCCTTCGTAGTCTCAATCTTCTCGAAGAAGTAACCAAGGGACAGATTACCGTGAATGGTTATGACCTCACTGATCCTAAAACAAACATTGATATCGTCCGTGAAAATGTCGGGATGGTCTTCCAGCACTTCAACCTCTTCCCTCATATGAGTGTCATTGAAAACATCATGTTTGCGCCAGTAGAGCACAAACTGATGACTCGCGAGGAAGCTCAAAAAGTCGGGATGGAATTGTTGGAAAAAGTTGGTCTCGCAGATAAAGCCGATGCCAATCCAAACAGCCTTTCCGGTGGTCAAAAACAACGTGTGGCTATCGCACGTGGACTTGCCATGAATCCAGATATTATGCTCTTTGACGAACCTACTTCTGCCCTTGACCCTGAGATGGTTGGAGATGTATTGAACGTTATGAAAGAATTGGCAGAGCAAGGCATGACCATGATCATCGTTACCCACGAGATGGGATTTGCTCGACAAGTAGCTAATCGAGTGATCTTCACTGCTGACGGTGAATTCCTCGAAGATGGCAAACCAGATCAAATCTTCGATAACCCCCAACACCCACGTTTGAAAGAATTCTTGGATAAGGTTCTAAACGTTTAAAAATTGTGGTTTTTGAAGCATCTAGCAATTTTGCTAGATGTTTTTTTTTGACGAAAAAAGAGGCTGGGACAAAAGTCCTAGCCTCTCAATTATTTTTGGATTGTCGAGCAAGACGCAGTGGTTGAGTGGGCTCTACTACGCTGATTTTATCAGCTTTTACAGCCCTACTCAACTGTGCGGAGGTGGGATGACGAAATCGAATTCTAACGAATTACCGATTTCTGTCCCACTCTCTTTTCATTCTAACTAATCTGTTGCTGAGCAGTCTGCATCTTGTAGTAAACACCTTGCGCTTCCATTAGCTCTTCATGAGTGCCATGCTCAACAATATCGCCATCCACCATGACAAGGATCATATCGGCATTTTGAATGGTCGACAAGCGGTGAGCAATGATAAAGCTGGTCCGTCCTTTCATGAGTTGATTAAAGGCATCTTGAATCAAGACCTCAGTCCGAGTATCGATGGAGGATGTCGCCTCATCCAAGATCAAAATCTTAGGAACTGAAAGGAAAATCCGCGCAATCGTTAAGAGTTGGCGTTGTCCTTGAGACAAAGACTCTCCAGCATCTGAAAGATAGGTATCGTACCCTTGTGGCAACTGCCGGATAAAGAAATCTGCATTGGCTGCTTTGGCTGCTTCGATGACTTCTTCTCTAGTTGCATCTGGACGAGAAAAGGCGATATTTTCATGAATGGTCCCGACCTTGAGCCAGGTTTCCTGCAGAACCATACCAAACTGTTGGCGGTAAGAAGCACGGGTGTAGTCCGTAATTGGCACCCCATCAATCGTGATCTCTCCAGAATTAACAGGGTAGAAACGCATGAGCAGATTAATTAATGTCGACTTTCCTGCTCCTGTAGGCCCTACAATGGCCACTTTACTGGCGGCTGGAACCTGAATGCTTAGATCTTTAATCAAAGTCCGCCCCAAATCATAGCCAAATGAGACATGCTCAAAACCAATCGCACCTTTGACATCCTGACTTTCCAGAATCTGATGGCCTGTCTCTTCGACCTCAGCTTGATCCAAGACGCTGTACAAGCGCTCTGCGCAGGCAAGGGCACTTTGGAGTTCTGACAAGACAGAGGAGATATCATTAAAAGGCTTGGTGTATTGGTTGACATAATTGAGGAAGGTCACCAATTGACCGACAGTAAAGTGAGATCCCGAAATAATGCGTACAGCACCAAATCCAGCCACTACCGCATAAATCAAGGCATTCACAAAGCGAGTGGCAGGGTTGACAGTTGAAGAATAAAAGACAGCGGATTGGGAATAATTGGCATAGCTTTCATTCGTCCCCTTAAAAGCCTTACGGAATTGATCCTGAGCGCTAAAGGACTGGATCAAGCTTTCCTGGGTCAAAGACTCTTCGATCAATTGAGTTTGAAGACCACGCGCCTTGGTCTGCTTTTGGAAAAGCGTATAAGAACGCTTGGCAATGAAACGAGCAATCAAGAGAGATAATGGAGTCAAGACCAGAACTGCTACCATCATAAAGAAATCCAATTCTGCCATGGTCACGATGGTGACAAGAATGGTTAAGAGGCCAACAAAGAACTGGTTAAAGACCATCAGAAGACCACTATTGAGTTGCTCTACATCGGTCGTGAGGCGACTGACGAAGTCCCCGCTCCCTTGTTTATCTAGATAAGACAAGGGCAATCGGTGTACTTTTTCCATCACCTCTGCTCTTAGGCTTTGGCTAAACCGATAGACCAATTGATTGTAGACAAGAGGATTGATCCATTGGATCAAGGTATTGGCCACAATGACCAGAACCATTTGGATCAAAACGGGCCATAAGACTTTCATCCCTTGAGGATTGATGACTAAATCAACCGCATGTCCGATCAGGATCGGTAGCCAAACCGTTAAGGCCACTTGAACGATGGTTCCGATACTGGCTAGAATCAGGAGCCCGGGATGGTTGGCAAAATCTCTAAACAGACGTTTTACATAACTAGAACGTTTTTGACTCATGCTTCCTCCCTCCCGTGTTGTGAATAATGAATCTCTTGATAAATCTCATTCGTGGACAAGAGGAAATCATGATTCCCCAGTCCTACTTGATGTCCCTTGTTCAAGACTAAAATCTGATCAGCAGACTTGAGACTATTGGTTCGTTGAGATACTAAGATCAAACTCGTATCACTCAATTCTTCTTTAATCGATTTTAAGAGACGAGCTTCCGTCAAATAATCCAAGGCGGAGGTCGAATCATCTAAAATTAAGAAAGGAGCCTTCTTCAAAAGGGCACGCGCAATGGTCAACCGCTGGCGTTGGCCACCTGAGAAATTTCGACCAAAGGCTTCCACTGGCTCATCGAGTTGTCCTTCTTTTTCACGGACAAAATCAGCCGCCTGAGCTGTTTCTAGGGCCCACCACAAATCTTCATCCGATAGATTTTCTTCCATCCCTAGTAAGAGATTCGAGCGGATAGTCCCTCTAAAGAGCTCTGCCTTCTGTGGGACAACAGCTACCCACTCCCGCCACTCCTTGAGAGTTTTAGGAGAGTGACCTTGATGATGGAGGGCTAATTCCCCCTGACTCACGGCATACAAATGACTCAATAACTGAACCAGAGTAGACTTCCCAGATCCTGTACCACCGATAATTCCCAACATCTGTCCATGATCCAGATCAAAGGAAATATTTTCTAGAGCTGGGCTTGAAGCCGTTGGATAAGTGAAAGAAACTTTCTCTGCGCTGATCGCTTCTTGCTCTCTTGCAGTTTTTACTGGCAAAGCTTCTAGGAGGTCTTCTTCCTTCAAATCGAAAATCTCTTGGACACGCTTGGCTGAAATATAGCTGACATTTAAAGACGTGACCAGCATCGCCAGTTTGATCAATTCTGTTAAAATTTGTAATAAATAATTGACCAAAGCGACCAACATCCCTTGGGTTAAAAGACCAGCAGAGATATTCAATTGTCCTTGCCAAATGACACAAATCAAGGTCGTATTGACCACAAGGAAGGTCAAGGGACTCACCAAACTAGACCAGATACCAGCACGAATTTGCCAGATCTTATAGTCTTGATTGACTTCTTTAAATTCGTCCAATTCACTCACTTGCTGTCCAAAGGCTCGAATCACCCGCATCCCTTGAAATTGCTGACGCGTCACCGTAACCATCCGGTCTGTGATTTTCCGAATCTTAGCAAAGAGCGGATTGACAATCCGTGACATGATCACAATAATCAGGGTTAAAATCGCCACCATCCCCAAGAACCAAAGGGTTAGTTTAGGACTGATGGTGAAAGCCATGATGATAGAACCAAAGACAATAATCGGTGCCCTCAAAAAGAGGCGCAAGAATTGGTTGATCCCAACCTGGATTTGATAGGTATCAGAAGTGAGACGAGTTACCAAACTAGAAGTACCGATCCTATCGCGCTTGTCCTTTGGAAGTGATAAGATCTTCTCATACAAATCCTTGGTCATCTCGCGGGTAAAACCGACAGCTGCCTTAGAAGAAAAATACTGGGCCGTAATAGCTACGACAACACCAAAGCTCGCAAATAAAAACAAAACACCAACCGTCATCACCACTGCGCTCGTTTCCTTTTTCGGAATGACCTGATCGACTAAGTGGGCGATGATTAAGGGGACACACAATTCAAAAATAGCTTCTAAAAGTTTAAACACGGGCCCTAGAAACGTTTCCCATAGATAGCCCTTAAAATACTTCAATAATGATTTCATACGACTCGATTCTTTTTTTAATGGATATACATATTTTACCACAAATTCTTAAGATGAAAAAACTCCCCCTACAGAGCAGAGAGAGTTGAATACTGACCAGATGAAGGTCAGAAATCTTATTCCTTCTTTGTTACCTTGCTTAAGGTCTTACCCATTTTCCCCAATCCAATCAGTAGTAGTGGGAAAGAAAATAGTGTTATAAGGCCTAATACAAGAAAGACTGCTACAAAGCCACAGCTATCAATGAACCAACCAGTCAGTGGGAAAATGACAATCATAGATAGACTAAACATCATCGAATTGATACTCAGCATGGTTGCTCGCACACTGGATGGCAGATATGCTTGTAAATCATTGTAGTAGATGGGTTGGTAAACGGCATAAAGAGCATTGGTCAAGAGATAGACACACAGATAGGCGAATGGAGTCTTTACACCTACCAAAAACAAGGCCAACCCAGTCAGTGCAACCAGAATCGGAAAGACTTGATTACTATTCCATTTTTTCCCGATTTGACTGGCCAGATAAACCGCCAGGAGATTGAATCCACTACCAATTAACATGATAAGCGAAACTTGCCAACTGGCTAAGTCACTAATTTTCTGTTGGTAGTAAAAATAAAACATACACATGATGGTCCCTACCAACTGATAGGTGAGCATCCAGTAAAACAAGACTGGTTTGTCCTGCCATTCTTGTTTCACTACCTCCAATATCCGCTTTAAGGTCAAGTGACTTCGTTCATCACTCTTGCTCTCTGGCTCCTTCATGAGAAAAATCAAGAGTATGGAAAGCAAGGAAAGGCCAATGGAAATATAGTAGGTCCAAGCCAATGCTCCGTGAATAAAGAAGCCTGCCACGACTGTACCTAACGTTCGGGTGACTTCGGCCACACCAGACAAGAAGCTAGAAATCTGAAGATAACGGTCTTTTTGACCTGCTTCTACCGCTGAATCAAATAAGAAAGCTGTACTAGTCCCCGAGTCAAAATTATAAGACCAAGCATTGACCATCATAGCAATCGCATAGATCCAAAAGTTCCCCTGACCAAATAAAATCAAGATAGAAGATCCAATACTGGACAAGCGAGCCAAATAGAGATTGGTCTTGTAGCTAAAGCGATCGGCTAACATACCAGATGGGATCTCACACAAGAGACTCGTCCCATGAAAGATACTCTCTAATAAACCAATCTGAAGCAAAGAAAGACCATTTTGAATAAAAAAGAGAATCCAAAAACTGGTGATTCCAAAATAAGATGTAAATTCCAAACCTGCTAGGAGTGAAATATTGCGTTTGTAAGTTCTTTTAAACATTGTTTTTCCTCTTTCAATAGATTATATAAGTGTTTCTAAAAGACTTACTTAGATTTGCCTACATTTTCTCCACCTCCTTCATTTTTCTTGATTCATTTCTTGACGCAGCTGGGCCACTTGATTAGACAAGGACACCAACAATTCGGTTTGCAACTTTTGAATTTCCAGTAAATCCGTCTGGTCTTGTTGCACCATATGATCAATCTTCGTATGAAGCAAGCGAATTTCTCGTTCCGACTCCATATTAACGTTAAAGTCATTTCGCGCTTGCAGGCGATCATAATCTGCTGCCCTGTTTTGACTCATCATGATCAAAGGAGCTTGAATCGCCGCAATCGTAGAAAGTGCTAGATTGAGCAAGATGAAAGGATAAGGATCAAAATTCCAGCCAAAAGGATGCAGGACATTGATCAGCATCCAAATAGCCATCATCAGGATAAAACTAATGATAAAAGTCCATGAACCACCAAAGCGCGCAACAGAATCAGCCACCCGCTGACCGAAGGTATAGCTGGCTGTCAAGCGGTCTTCAACGTTAAAGGGACGCTCGCTTTCAGGCATGACACCTGTCACCTGCTGTTTAATGGCTTCGTTTTTATCATTGGCACGCTCAATAATCTGTCCAAGATAATCCATACAATATTGGCTCAAATTTTTATACGTGATAAAATCATCCATTTGACTTTCAGGATAGGAAGTCTTGAGCATCTGTTGAATGGAATGGTCTAGATCTGCGATCAAAGACCCCTGACCATCCTCGTATTCTTTCCCATCAATGATGTCTATTTTCAGCATTGAAATTCCTTTCATAGTTTTTTGAAGCAGATAAAAGTGAAAAACGCCTAATGGCGTTTTTACGTCTATTAAGGTTTGATACGATGCAACATACGTGGGAATGGAATAGCTTCACGGATGTGTTTAGTACCAGCCGCGAAGGTAACCATCCGTTCAATCCCAATACCAAATCCACCGTGTGGAACTGTACCGTATTTACGAAGGTCAAGGTAGAATTCATACTCTGTACGATCCATGCCAAGTTCATCCATTTTTGCAACAAGGGCATCGTAGTCTTCCTCACGCATAGAGCCACCGATGATTTCTCCATAGCCTTCAGGAGCAAGCAAGTCTGCACAAAGCACGCGCTCTGGATTTCCAGGAACTGGTTTCATGTAGAAGGCCTTGATAGCTGCTGGGTAGTTCATGACAAATGTTGGCACACCAAAGTGGTTTGAAATCCAAGTCTCATGTGGTGAACCGAAGTCATCACCATGTTCCAAATGCTCGTAATCCGCATCTTCATCGTTTTCATGCTCTTGCAAGAGATCAATCGCTTCATCATAAGTGATCCGTTTGAATGGCTCTGCAATGTAGCGTTTCAAGAGCTCCGTATCACGCTCCAATGTTTCCAAGGCTTGAGGAGCACGGTCCAAAACACCTTGTAGAAGAGCTTTGACATAAGCTTCTTGCAAGTCAAGTGATTCATCGTGTGTCAAGTAAGAGTACTCAGCGTCCATCATCCAGAACTCAGTCAAGTGACGGCGAGTCTTAGATTTTTCAGCACGGAATACTGGTCCAAAGTCAAAGACGCGACCAAGGGCCATAGCACCAGCTTCCAGATAAAGCTGACCTGATTGACTCAAATAGGCTGGTGTTCCAAAGTAGTCTGTTTCGAAAAGTTCTGTAGAATCTTCTGCAGCATTTCCTGAAAGAATTGGGCTATCAAACTTCATGAAGCCATTCTTATCAAAGAACTCATAAGTTGCATAGATAATGGCATTACGGATTTGCATAACGGCAACTTGTTTGCGTGAACGCAACCACAAGTGGCGGTTGTCCATCAAGAAGTCTGTCCCGTGTTCTTTAGGAGTGATTGGGTAATCTTGAGATTCACCGATCACTTCGATGTCTGTAATATCCAATTCGTAACCAAATTTAGAACGCTCGTCTTCTTTGACAATACCAGTCACAAACACTGATGTTTCTTGGCTCAAGCGTTTGATGGTATCAAATTTTTCAAGCCCCACTTCTTCGCCGAATTTTTCGATAAAGTTTGGTTTAAAAGCCACACCTTGGAAAAAGGCAGTCCCGTCACGCAATTGCAAGAAAGCAATTTTTCCTTTACCTGATTTGTTGGCCACCCAAGCACCGATGGTCACTTCTTGACCAACATAGTCTTTTACTTCGATGATAGTAATCCGTTTTGTCATCATTCATCTTCCTTTTCTCGTTAAACTTGTCCGAAGACATTATCTTCTTAATTGTATCATAAAAAGGCTTTCAGTGCTAGGTTCTACCTGTGAAAACCAGATTTTTTTTAAAGAAAAAGATCCTCAGCTCATTACTAAGGATCTTGCATTTTTATTTTTCCATAAAGGCCTTGAGGCGGCGAACAGCTTCTTTCAGGGTATCCAAATCTGTCGCATAAGACAAGCGAACATTTTCAGGAGCACCAAAGCCAGCTCCCGTTACTAAAGCAACCTCTGCTTCTTCTAAAATTGCTGTGGTAAATTCCGTCACATCTGTATACCCCTTCATCTCCATGGCCTTCTTGACATTTGGGAAGAGATAGAAGGCTCCTTGAGGTTTGATAGCTTTAAAACCAGGTACTTCATTTAACAAAGGATAAATGGTATTCAAGCGCTCTTCAAAAGCTTGACGCATGATCTCAATAGAAGATTGGTCTCCTGTGAGGGCTTCGATTGCGGCATATTGGGAAACGGTTGTTAAGTTGGAAGTTGTTTGGCTGATCACCTTGGCCATAGCTCCGATAATCTCTGGATCACCCACTGCAAAACCAACCCGCCAACCAGTCATAGCATAGGTTTTAGAAACTCCGTTGATCACGATAGTTTGCTTGCGAATCGCTTCTGATAAGCTAGAAATGGGCGTAAAGGTGTTGCCATTGTAAACCAATCGACCATAGATATCGTCTGCCAAAATCAAGATATCATGCTCGACAGCCCAATTTCCGATTGCTTCGAGTTCTTCTTTACTGTAGATCATTCCTGTTGGATTGGATGGCGAATTCAGCAAGACAACCTTGGTCTTGTCTGTCCGTGCTGCTTCCAGTTGCTCTACCGTTGCCTTGAAGTGATTTTCTTCTGTTGTTTGGAAAGTAACAGGTGTGCCTTCAACCATCTTAACCTGGTCTACATAAGAAACCCAGCAAGGGGTTGGAATGATGACTTCATCACCTGGATTGATGACAGAAGTAAAGAAGGCATAGAGGATAAACTTGGCACCAGTACCGACCACAACCTCATTTCGGTTCACTGCATAGCCATAAAACTCTTTCATATAGTCGCTAATGGCATCCTTCAATTCTGGAAGTCCAGATGCGACCGTATAAAAGCTGGCACGACCATCCTCAATGGATGCGACTGCTGCTTCTTGAATATTTTTGGGAGTCGCAAAGTCAGGTTGACCCAGGGTCAAACTTAAGATATCACGACCTTCTGCCGCCAAAGCTTTAGCACGCGCATTTGCAGCCAAGGTCACACTTTCTTCCATTTCCAATACACGATTTGATAATTTCATATTTCCTCCTCAAATCTTAAAAAACACCCGTGACTTTCCCAGTCTTGAAATCCACCACATAATAAGAGCTCCCAGCCTTGACTTCCCAGATCGGTTTGCCTTTAAAGCGTCCAAACGTTACCCGATCAATCGCGTCCTGACTCTTCTCTTTGACGACGGAAGCTGCCTCTTTGGAACTAACTCCTTCTTTCAAAGGGTAGGTATAGACTGCATCATCTGCCTGCCCCACCAAAACCGCTAGATCTTGCCCCTCTTGGTCCTTGCCAATAAAGGAAAGATACGCTTCTTTGCCATGAAAGAAACTCTCCGTCTCAATGGTAGCAATCGAAGAGTGAGACAGAGCTATTTTTCTTGCTTGCGCAATTTGATCCTGCAAGCGATCAGAAGTTTTTTCAGCAAGAAATAGCCAAGAAAAAAGGACCGTCAACACTAAGATACAGATTCCTATTATATGTTGCCATACTATAAAAAGATTATTTTTCTGTTTCACTCCCTCATTATACACCAAAGCCACCTAGAATTCTATAGATTTTCAAGAAAGAATTGTTACTAATATTTCATACCTGTTACAATGTTTTAGTATAAAATTGTTTGATAAACAAAGTAAAATTAACACCTTCGCTATCATTTGTTCATAGTTTAATAAATTTGTCACAATTTTGTAACTAATTTGAAAATAAAATTAAACGACAGAAATACTATTTATTGATAAAATATAGATATGGAAAATTTAAAGAGATTATTCAAAGAAGCAAACGTAGATTTAAAAACCATGATCGTCTTCCACAAGGCAGAACGATTGATCCGTGCCTCTGAGGCTCATATCTTTAAAAAGCACCAGTTGACACCAACTCAATTCTCTGTACTTGAGACCTTGTACAGCAAGGGCGATCTCCGCATTCAAGATCTGATTGATAGCATTCTTGCGACCTCTGGAAATATGACTGTGGTTATTCGCAATATGGTCCGCGATGGTTGGATTACACGCGAAACCGATCCAGAAGACCGCCGTGCTTATCTTGTTTCTATTACAGATGCCGGTCGTAAAAAGATCGAAGAAGCTCTTCCAGATCATATCAAAAATATTCAACGCTTGATGCAAGTCTTTAATAGTGGCGAGCAAGCTGAGTTGACAGAACTCTTGAAGAAATTCAAACATATCGCCTAAGCCTACTGCTCAAGACGATTCTGACTCCAAAATCCTCTATTTTGGAGTTTTCATCGTGCATTCTCTTTATCTAACAGATCAAAAAAATATTCCTGACGCTTCTCAGGAATATTTTTATTTATTCTTTCACAAAGATCCATTCTTTCTCTTGCGATAAATCCTCACGATAAAAGAAACCTGCTACTTCTAATGATTTCAGATCTTCTAGATGGGTGATTTCTTCCTTCATCATAGCTGTCACCATGGCACCACGTGCTTTCTTTGAAATCGTCGAGTGAATTTTTAGTGTCCCACCACGATTCTCCATGAATTTGATCCGAATCATTCGCTCACGAATGGCTTTTGAAAAGACTTGTTCAAACTCAGAAGACAAAAGAGATAAGATCTGCTCCTCACCTTCTACTGCCTGATCATAGTCCTCTTTCCAGAGTACCTTTAGAGATTTTCCAGCTGGTTTTAGCTTCATCATAAAATCCAATCGATGGGGAGCAATCCCTTGATAGGCAGGTAGTACACCGTATAAAGCAGTCGTGATCAACAAATGCTCCTGCAGATAAGCCTGCTCTTTTTCGGATAAGTCTTGACGCTCGATACTACGATACATAAGGCCATCAAACAGTTCCAAAGCAGGATAGGTTTTAGCACTCCCAGCTAACAAAGCCTCAATTCTTTCTTTTTCTGCTTGAGCTCTTTCCTCTGAGATCCCGTAAAAGGTCGCTAATTCCTCTAGGGAGAATGCCTTCAAAGCTCGGAGGATGGTTTTTGTGTTCTCTGACAAGGGTTGGGGCTCGACGATACGAGCCTGTTCGTTCAGTTCTTTAGCGGATGGAATTAATAGTTTCATAGGTCTATTGTACCATATTTTTCAAATTTTCTTGACAATAGTTTTTATTAATGTTATTATCTAGTTATGAAAACTAGATGAAAGAAAGGTGAAGATTTCGTGTCCACTTTTTCCTATCCAACGTGGGAGCAACTGCCTGAGCTAGACCTCTATCTTGATCAGGTCCTGCTTTATGTCAATAAAACCTGTGCACCTGTTCTCTCTTCTTCAGACAAGGGCTTGACGGCTGCCATGATCAACAATTACGTAAAACATGGTTATGTCGAAAAACCAGATAAGAAGAAATACCAGCGTGGACAGGTGGCTCGCTTGATCGCTATTACAACCTTAAAAACGGTCTTTTCTATTCAGGAGATCGCTTCTACCTTAAATTTTTTGCAGGACCAGGCAAGCTCAGATCTTCTCTATAATAGCTTTGTTGCTTATCTCAATGAGCAAAAAGAGCCGATTGCACCCATTATTCGCTCTGCCTGTCAGACAGTTCAACTTTATCTAGAAACCCTATCTTATATACAACCAGCAAACAAGGAGGAAGAAACTGATGAATTATACCATGAAACTAAGTAAAAAATTATCTTTTGGTGAGGAGATCGCAAATAGTGTAACCCACGCTGTTGGAGCCCTCCTTATGCTCATCCTGCTTCCGATCTCAGCAGTCTACAGCTTTGAGCAGCACGGTCTTCTTAGTGCTTTTGGGACTTCTATCTTTGTGATCAGTCTCTTTTTGATGTTTCTGTCTTCGACCGTCTACCATGCTATGTCTTACGATTCACCTCAAAAGTATGTGCTTCGTATTATCGATCATTCCATGATCTACATTGCGATCGCAGGTAGTTACACACCGGTTGTCCTCACCTTGATGAACAACTGGATGGGCTACAGCATTATCTTGATCCAATGGGGGACCACCATCTTTGGTATTCTCTACAAAATCTTTGCCAAAAAAGTCAATGAAAAGTTCAGTCTCGCTCTTTACTTGATCATGGGCTGGTTGGTCATCTTTATTATTCCCCAAATCGTTAGCCAAACCAATCCGATCTTCTGGGGTCTCATGCTCATGGGAGGATTTTGCTACACGGTTGGAGCTGGCTTTTATGCCAAGAAAAAACCTTACTTCCACATGATTTGGCACCTCTTCATCCTGGCAGCTTCTGCTCTTCAGTATTTAGCCATTGTTTATTTTATGTAATACGCTCACCACTCTTCGGAGTGGTTTTTTTGTGATTTTTTCTGTACAATAGAAAAAAACTGTATGGGGACAGTCAGGATGAAGACGAGCAAATACCAACAAATTATTCATGTACTAAAAAAAGCCATTCAAGATGGAGAACTGGAAACTGGAGAGAAAATTCCCTCCGTTCGCCAATTAGCTAGTCAATTTTCTTGTAGTAAGGACACAGTGCAACGGGCCTTGCTGGACTTGACTTACCAGCACTTACTCTACGCAAAACCTCAAAGTGGCTACTATGTTTTGGAGCAGGAACCTGACCAACATGAGGATCTTCCACTAAAATTAGAGAAAGATCGCAATCAGGCTTTTGAAGATTTCCGGACCTGTATCAATGAAACCTTGATTGGTCGTGAGAATTATCTCTTTAATAATTTTTCAGATCAAGCAGGATTACCAGAAGTACGCCAATCGATTCAAGGCTTATTGAAGGAAGAAAGCATTTATACGACTGCGGATCAGATCGTTTTGACTTCTGGTACACAACAGGCACTCAATATCCTCAGCCAAATTGACTTTCCCAATAAAAAATCTCAGATCTTGAGCGAGCAGCCAACTTATCATCGGATGAATCAACTCTTAGATTCGCAGCAACTTGCCTACCGGACCATTCAACGAAATTTAACGGGAATTGACCTTGAGGAACTCGAAGAGATTTTTAAGAGTGGCCACATCAAATTTTTCTACACGATCCCCCGTTTTCACTACCCACTTGGTCATAGCTATTCTACCAAGGAAAAAGAAGTAATCTTACAACTAGCTGATCAATATGATGTCTACCTTGTCGAGGACGATTATTTGGGAGATCTCGATGGCCGCAATGCTCCTTCTTTTCATTATCTAGATCGCAATAATCGAGTTATCTATATCAAGTCTTTTTCGACCAATCTCTTTTCTGCTCTTCGCATTACTTCCATGATCCTTCCCCAAGCCCTTCTTAAACCTGTCTTGACCTATAAGACAATTCTGGACTATGATAGCAACCTTATTATGCAAAAGGCTTTGAGCCTCTATATCGATAATGGTATGTATCTGACCAATAAAAAGCGACTCCTCGCCAGAAAAAAAGAGGAAGAAGAAAGTCTGAAGACTTTAATGGATCAGTCTTCTCTTCTACCTCATCTGACCCTGACCCACGATGGGGTCCTAGTAGATCTTCATCAGGTCAAATCTCTTGCTGCCTTAAAACACAGTGGACTCTCTATTGATTTTTTTGAAGCAGCCTACATCACTCCTTGTCCCTATCAACTAGCAAAAATCCAATCAGCAGATGTTGCCAAAGTTTTACCAAAGCTGACGCCTTTTTTTGAAAGTGAAACCCTCGTATAGACTATACGAGGGTCTTCTTATTTCTTTAAGTGCTCATAGACAAGTTTGGCATTTTGAAGGCCAATCCGATAGTCGATGCGAATTAAGCGAATCGCTTCCATCTCTGGTTCTTTGAGGTACTTCTCTCTTTGTTCCTTGGAGATGCTACCTGGTTTTAGAAGATAGTGGGTGAATTGATTTCTAACTTTAGTAAGCTCTACTTGAAGGGTGAAATAAAGTCCAAATAAGACAATAACAACTCCCATTAGGATGAGATCGTTTGACATGATTGTTGCTTCCTTTTTCTGTTCTTTTCTTTATTTTACAGCTTTCAAGCAAGAAAAACAAGAGAGTGGGACAAAAGTCCTAGCCTATTAATTATTTTTGGATTGTCGAGCAAGACGCAGTGGTTGAGTGGTCTCTACTACGCTGATTTCATCAGCTTTTACAGCCCTACTCAACTGTGCGGAGGTGGGACAACGAAATCGAATTCTAACGAATTACCGATTTCTGTCCCACTCTCCTTGTTTGTCCTTATTTCATCATACCGGCCTGGAGGTCATACATTTTCTTATACGTTCTTCCTAGAGTAATGAGCTGATCGTGGTTGCCTGATTCGATGATTTTTCCCTTATCGAGAACATAGATGCAATCGGCATCTTGGATAGTAGAAAGACGATGGGCAATAGCAATGGTTGTCCGCCCTTGGCGCATCTTCTTCAGAGAGTTTTGGATCATTTCTTCTGTCTCTTGGTCAATATTAGCCGTGGCCTCATCCAAAATGAGAATCTTAGGTTGAGCAGCAATGGTTCGAGCAAAAGCCAGAAGCTGTCGCTGACCAGTCGATAGGGTAGAACCCCGCTCGGTTACCGGATGATTATAGCCACCAGGTAGACTCTCGATAAATTCGTCCACATCCACAAATTCGGCGGCTTGTTGGATTTCAGCCTCTGTCAGTTCCTCATGGTACATCCGGATATTGGAAGCAATGGTTCCATGATAGAGAAAAGGTTCCTGCAGCACTAGACCGATAGACTTGCGCAAGGCTTCCTGACTGTAGGCCTTGATATCCTTTCCATCAATCAAGATCCGTCCGCGATCAAACTCATAAAATCGCATAAAGAGATTGATAATGGAAGATTTACCAGAACCAGTATGACCGACAAAGGCGATGGTTTGTCCGCTTTTAACCTCAAAGGAGATATCTTTTAGGACAACTCGTTTGCCATCGTAAGAAAATGATACATGATCAAAGCGTATATCTCCCCACTCAATTTCTTTCAGACTATCCGCTTGCTTGGGCTCATAGTCAGATCGATCCATCATCTCAAAGACACGCCCTGCAGAGATGGTAGAGGTCTGCAAGGTTGCAAAATTTTGGGTAACATCAATCAAGGGTTGGAAAAGCTGGCTAACGTACTGGATAAATGCATAAATAAGACCTGCTGTAAAGCCAGAATACTGCCAATTTAGGCCGAAAAAGGTCAGAATGACCGCATAGGCTAGGACCTGTAACAGGGTCATAGCTGGTCTCAAAAAGAGGGAATTGACATCGACAGAACGATTGGCATAGTCCAAATGTTCCCCATTAATCCGTTCAAACTCATCGGCCAAACGCTTTTCTTGGCGAAAGGCCTGCACGATTCGCATGCCTTCGATGGATTCAGATAATTTCACATTGATATCTGATAATTTCTGACGCGTCATTTTGACCAGGCGGTTGGATAACTTGCGATAGAGTCGAATGGAAAACCAAATGATGGGAAGAAAAGGCAGAATCCAAATAGTCAAATGCCAATCTAAGCTAAACATGGTCACCAGGGTCACTACAAAAAGTAAAAAGGATGAAACCAGACTTGAAAAGACAGTGGAGAACATATCTGCGACGGCCTGTGTATCATTGGTCACACGAGAGACAATCGAACCTGCTGCTGTCTGGTCATAAAAGGACATGCCCAGCCTTTGCAGATTTTGGAAAATATCTAGTCGGATATCTCTTACGATGGAATTGGATACACGCGCAAAGGTTAATTGGCTCAGGTAGGTCGCCAGCACGCGCCCAATGAATAACCCATAGTAAAGAATGAGAAACTGAAAAGCTGTCATGACCGGTGAACCTGCTTCTTTTGGATCCACTAGGTGGTCAATATACCAGCGTGCCGCTAGAGGGATCGCTGTCAATAAAAGGCTAGTCAGGAAGGTAAATGCTAAGGCTAGGGCTGTTAACCATTTGTAACGCCACATATAAGCCAAGAGCCGCTTCATCACACGAGCTTCAGATGTTTTCATTCAGCTTTCCCTCCATTTCTTCTGATAATTGTTGGGCTTGGTAGGTTTCATAGTACCAACCTTTTTGAGCCATTAATTCCTCGTGATTTCCGCGCTCCTTGATCTGACCATTCTCCATTACCAGAATCAAATCCGCATGAACGATAGCGGATAAGCGATGAGCTGTGATCATGGTTGTTTTCCCCTTGCGTTCCTGCTTCATATTTTCGATGATCTGGTGCTCCGTCTTCGCATCTACTGCAGATAAGGAATCATCCAGAAGCAAGATCTCAGGATTCATGACCAAAGCGCGACTCATGGCAATCCGTTGCTTTTGCCCGCCAGAAAGAGAGACCCCTCTCTCCCCAAGCACAGTCTCCATCTGGTCTGGCATAGCCAAGACATCCTCATAGACCCCACAGGTTCTTAGCGCTTTTATCAACTCTTCTTCCATGATCTGCGGATCCGAAAAAGCAACATTCTCGCGAATAGTCATGGCAAAGAGAATCTGATCCTGAGGAACATAGCCGATCAAACTACGCAGATCTTGCAAACGATAATCTTTGATGGAGATTCCATTTAGAAAGATATCTCCCTGCTCCAAGTCATGCTCTCTGAGTAAGAGACGCAACAAGGTGGTCTTTCCAGATCCAGTTGGACCCACAATCCCAAGGGTTTGTCCTTTTTCTAAATGAAAAGTAACCTTTTCAAGAACAGGCTCTTTCTCGTAGGCGAATTCTTTAATGTCATATTCCAAATCTCCATTTTGAATGTCTCTGACTGGATGGTTTGGATTTTGGATTTCAGGTGTTTCTGCTAAAAGTGTCTCAATTCGGTCATACGAGACGCTAGCCCTCTGACTAATATTAAATAAGAAGCCCATGGCTTGAAGGGGCCATACGAGCATATTGAGATAGGTGATAAAGGTTACGATTTGTCCAACTGTCAAGCTTCCTTCCTGGACGAAAAGGCCCCCGAAGTAAAGGGTCAAGACATAAGAGAGACCGACAAAAAGAAGAGTGGTCGGATCAAACAAGGCATTGTAACTGGCGGAAGTCATATTCTTTGAAAAGACCATTTGATTGGTCTTTTCAAAAGCCTGAATCTCATCTGCCTGAAAACCAAAGGATTTGGTTACCTTGACTCCTGATACTGATTCCTGCACAAAGTTGTTGAGCTCCGAGAAGCCTTCTTGAGCTTCTTTGAAGGCTTGGTGATTTTTGCGTCCAATGGCTGAAGTCACTACCACCATAACTGGTAGGGGCAAAATAGCTAAGAGGGTTAAGCGCCAATCAATCATGAAAAACATGCTGACCAGGGTCACCAAGGCTGTGACAGACGCATCCACTGCAGACATAACCCCACCACCGGCAAACATGGTTACCGCATTGATATCATTGGTAGCATGGGCCATGAGATCCCCAGTCCGATAACGCTGATAAAAAGACGGTGACATGAGCGTAAAGTGCTTGAACAAACGGTAACGCAAAATCCGAGCTAACTTATTGGCCGTCCCAAAAATATAGCGTCTCCAGACAAAACGAAGTCCATACATGGCAAGAGCTGCTAGAACTAGAAATCCAATATTCACGACCAACTGACTCAGTGTCAACCTTCTTTTATCGATCAAATCGATCACAAGTCCCATGATTCTTGGAGGAATAAGATTTAAAAAACTAACCAAGATCAAGGACCCTATCCCGATGAAGTAACGTTTCTTCTCTAATTTAAAAAACCAAGATAATTTCCCTAACAGATGCATCTTATTTCCCCTTTTTGGTGAGCTGACAGCTACTATCCACTAGAGCAAACAACTCCTCATCAGCAATTGTTCCATCGAGCGGGATACTCAGCCAATATTTTTTATTCATGTGAAAAGCTGGATAAATCCCCTTCTGTTGAATGAACTGAGCTACTTGATCAGACTTGACATTCAAAACTTCTATTTTCCCTGACTTGCCAGCATCCAGTTTGTTCCAATCTATGGTCATAAAGACTCCATACCACTTGAGGGTGTCTCGGTGGCGAATCGCACCTGACTCAGGAGACCTTTCCCACAAATATTCAATCGTTCCCTGATAGTGTTGGGAAATATAGGCCATGAGACGCTTGGTTTGAGGATAGAGAAAATCTTCTACCTCAAAACAAGCTTGTCGGATCCTTGCAAGACTTTCCTGACAGGCTTCTCTGACTTGACCGACGAAATTTCCTTGTAGCTGTTCCAGATGGATCTGGATATACTCGTCCCCTGTATCCTGATCATAGACCCGAAAGGAAATCTTCTGGTCGCAGACTCGGAATTTTAAGAGAAATGTGTCCGAAAAGACGGGGCACTGATACTCATAGCCTGCCTCTATTTTCTCAAATCCATAAGCCATTCCCTTTTCTGGATGAAAAGTGTAGCGGTCAAAATAATTCTCTAAAAACAATTTCTCTCCCTTATTCATTTTTGCACTAGAAGAGGCTGGGAACAACGTACCCAACCTTGATAACGGATCCTCAAAACCACCTAAAGCAGTGATCGTTTCTTTTTTAAAACACGATGCGCGTGCCATGCAGTTGACAAACGCCCAATTGCTCCAAAAAAAGTGCACGATTTTCTACCGTCACACCTCCACCAGGCAAGATCTGAATCTTTCCCTTAGCCGCAGCTAATAAACAATGGTAATGTTCAAAACGTTGCTCTAGTGTAGCACCTGGACTTCCAGCTCGTGTTAAAATGCGGGCTACACCCTGATCAGAAAGCCACTCAATCGCTTCTAGCTGATCTGTATGAGCCAACTCATCAAAAGCCATATGAAAGACAACCTCTGCCTCTCCACAGGCTGCTAGTAAAAGCTGCATGACTCTCTGGTCCAACTTTCGATCGCCCGTCAGCGCACCCAGCACGAAACTAGAAACCCCTATTTCCTTCGCAGCCCGAATATCCGCTAGCATAGCTTGAACTTCCAGATCTGTGTAGACAAAGTCTCCACCACGGGGCCGGATAATGACACATAGATCCACAGACTGCTCTCTTGTCAGTTTAATTGCTTCCTGGATCACCCCTAAGCTCGGTGTGGTCCCACCTACTGCCAGGTTGTCACACAGTTCAATGCGACCTGCCCCAGCAGCAATCGCCTTATCAATAAACGTTAAATTCTCTGCACAAAATTCAAAGATAAGCATGACAACTCCATTTTCATAGCCTTAAAACAAGGAGATACTAACCGTCACCTTGGCATTGCCATTTTCTACTCGCGCTTTTGAGATAGTATAACCTGTTTGAGGGATCTCAAGCGTAATCTGATCACCGTTCACTGTGAAGCCGCCTCCATTTTGATTGGATTGATCCTTCAAATAGTTGAGAACCAAGGATTTTGGAATCGGTATTTTCCCTAATTTAGCAGCTGTCACAGTCAAATTCATGACATTGTTTTCAACTTGACCTGTCATGGTTAAATCTAGATAGCTTTCGACTGGCCCTAAGGAAACCGGAACTTTGACGTGAAGGTCATTGCCATCCATTCCAAGTGCCATCTTTTGAAAGTCAGAATTGTCAAGAGCAGATCCAGCACTTGTTTTTACAACTTGACTCAATTGCACAGAATTGAGACTCAACTCAGTTGAGAGCCCTTCAGTGCTTACAGAAGCATTTGAAACTGCATTTTGAGCCAGTTCAATCAAAGAGCTCCCTGCCTGCACATTTCTCAGCTGCTCCCCTTCAGGGATGGATCCAGGAACCAACAGGATCACTAATAAAATAAATAAAACGATCACCATGCCAATCAGGCGTCTCATCCACTTAAACATCTGCTCCTCCAATACGTGAAAAGTTGTACTCCTATTGTACATTAATTCAAAAGAAATTGCGACTAAGAGGGGCCTTTACAAAGCAAAAGAGAGCGTGGGACAGAAATCGGTAATTCGTTAGAATTCGATTTCGTCGTCCCACCTCCGCACAGTTGAGTAGGGCTGTAAAAGCTGATAAAATCAGCGTAGTAGAGCCCACTCAACCACTGCGTCTTACTCGACAATCCAAAAACAATTGAGAGGCTAGGACTTTTGTCCCAACCTCTCTCTGTGCATTATTTCGATTTAATGTAGTTAACACCATCTGCTTTTGGCGCAACTGCTTGTCCGAAGAAGGCTGCCAAGACAACCATGGTCAAGACATAAGGCGCAATTTGCAAGTAGATGGGTGGGATACCTTTAAGCAAAGGCAATTGATTCCCGATAACAGCCAAACTTTGTGAAGCTCCAAAGAAGAGACTAGCAAGCATAGCCCCGATTGGGTTCCATTTCCCGAAGATCATAGCCGCAAGGGCGATAAATCCAGGACCTACAATAGTCGTCACCGCGAAGTTAACAGAAACTGACTGAGCGTAAATGGCTCCTCCGATTCCTGCAAGGGCACCTGAGATCATCACTCCTAAGTAGCGCATTCTATATACATTGATTCCCAATGTATCTGCTGCTTGTGGGTGTTCCCCAACTGAACGAAGACGCAATCCAAACTTCGTCTTGAACATGATAAACCAAGCAAAGAATGAAAAGAGAATCGCAACCCAGCCGATGATGCTGGCATTGTTGAAGAAAATATCCCCAATCACCGGAATTTTAGATAAGACTGGAATCGATGTTTTCCCAAAGGCAACTTTGATATTATCAGTTTGTCCCTTGTTATACATCGCTTTAACAAGGAAGACGGCTAATGGAGGCGCCATCAAGTTCAATACCGTACCTGAGACGATATGGTCAGCACGGAAATGAATGGTTGCGACCGCGTGAATCAAGGAGAAGAGTACTCCAATCCCTGCAGCAACGATCAAGGACAACCATGGTGTCAAACTTCCTAACTCAGGCTCAAAAGTCAAGTTAAAGATAATACCTGAGAAGGCTCCCATAACCATGATTCCTTCCAGACCAACGTTAACAACCCCAGCGTGTTCTGAGTATGCTCCTCCGATACTTGTGAAGATCAGCGGCGCTGCATACACAATCATAGAGGAAACAAGAATACTTAAAATCGTTACAATACTCATTAGTTTGCTCCTCCTTTTTTAGCTGAACGCATCGAGATCATCTTTTCGATAATGTAGTGGGCACATACGAAGAAGATAATGGATGCTGTCACAATTTGAACGACTTCTTCAGGGATGGCAGCTGGCTTCATACCAACTCCCCCAATTTGAAGCGCTCCAAACAAGAAGGCAGCAAATGGAATACCAATTGGTGAATTCATCGCAAGAAGGGCAACGGCCATTCCGTTAAATCCAACACTCATTGAGCTAGTTTGAACATAGACATTTGAGTAAATACCCAGACCTTCTGCTACCCCACCGATACCAGCAAGAGCACCAGAAATGATCATAGAAAGGATAATGGTCCGTTTTGCAGACATCCCTGCGTATTCTGCCGCATTCGCATTGAGACCAACGGCACGGATTTCAAAACCAAGTGTTGTTTTCTTCATCAAGAACCAGATGACTACCACTGCGATGATGGCAAAGAAAATCCCGATATTCATTTGTGATTTGTCCGTCAAATTACGCAACCACTCCGTCTGATAGACAGCGTTGGCTCCCACATCAACGGTTGAGTCCTTATTTTTCATCAAGGAAGCTGGGAAGCTATGAATCAAGGCATTCCCACCATAGAGAACAATGTAGTTCATCATAATGGTGATGATGACCTCACTGGTACCGAGATAGGCACGAAGGAAACCAGGAATCGCTCCAATAAATCCACCTGCAACAGCCGCAATCAAAACGGTCATCGGAATCATCAGTAAGCGAGGCATATTTGGGAAGGAAAGGGCAAACCAAGTTGCCATGATCCAGCCTGCAAAAGCCTGACCAGGAAGTCCAACGTTAAAGAAACCGGCCCGGCTAGCTACTGAAAATCCAAGAGCAACTAAAATCAGTGGCCCCATAGCACGGGAAATATTACCCCAACTCTTAATCGAACCAAAGGCTTTCTTAAACAGCAATTCATATCCCCAAAGGGCATCATAGCTGAAGGCCCACATAATAATGGCACCCAGGACCAATCCTAAAAGGACAGACACCAATGGAACGGCAATTTGTTTTAAATTCTTATTCATTTGATGCTCCCTCCTTTACTTGTCCTCCTGCCATGAGGATTCCAAGTTCTTGCTTATTCGTCGTTTCTGGGGTTACGATCCCTTGGATCTTCCCATCATGAATAACCGCAATACGGTCAGAAACATTCAAAATTTCATCCAATTCAAAGCTGACAACCAGAACGGCTTTTCCATTATCTCGTTCTTGAATCAAACGTTTGTGGATATATTCAATCGCTCCGACGTCCAAACCACGAGTTGGCTGGCTGACGATCAAGAGATCTGGATCGCGATCGATTTCCCGAGCGATAATGGCTTTTTGCTGGTTTCCTCCAGAAAGAGCCTTAGCTGGTACCACTTCACTAGCTGCACGAACGTCAAACTCTTCCATCAATTTCTTGGCATAAGAGGTAATATTTGGATAATTCAAAATACCATTCTTGCTAAGAGGTTCTTTATAGTAAGTTTGAAGAGCAATGTTTTCAGAGATCATCATATCAAGGACCAAACCATCCCGGTGACGGTCTTCAGGGACGTGTCCTACCTTCATTTCTGTGATTTGACGTGGGCGAAGTCCTACAACATCCTTGCCTTTAATCTTGATTGAACCGGATTTTACCTTCCGCAGACCTGTAATGGCTTGGATCAACTCAGATTGACCATTTCCATCAATCCCTGCGATCCCAACAATTTCACCAGCACGAAGTTCTAAGGAAAGATTCTTAACAGCTGGGACTCCCCGATTTTCATTCACGACCAAGTTTTCGATCGACAAGACCACTTCTTTTGGTTCAGAAGGACCTTTTTCAGTCTTAAAGGAAACAGAACGACCGACCATCATTTCGGCCAAGTCTTGGTTGGTTGCTCCACCAATCTCGACTGTTTCAATAGATTTCCCACGACGGATAACCGTTACGCGGTCTGAAACAGCACGGATTTCATCCAACTTGTGCGTAATCAAGATGATTGATTTTCCTTCATTAGCCAAGTTTTTCATGATTGTCATCAATTCTTCGATTTCAGCTGGTGTCAACACTGCAGTTGGTTCATCGAAGATTAGGATGTCGGCTCCACGATAAAGCGTCTTTAAGATTTCCACACGTTGCTGCGCACCAACGGAAATATCCTCAACTTTAGCATTTGGATCTACTGCCAAGCCATATTTTTTAGACAATTCAAGGATATCTTGACCGGCTTTTTTAAGGTCCAAAATACCATGCTTCGTGGTTTCAGAACCAAGGATGATATTTTCAGCAACAGTGAAGGCTTCAACCAACATAAAGTGTTGGTGCACCATTCCAATTCCTAAAGAAGCTGCTTTTGAAGGTGAGTCTAGGTTAACAGTATTTCCATTTACCACGATGTCTCCGCTTGTTGGTTCCAACAAACCAGCCAGCATATTCATCAGGGTAGATTTTCCCGCACCATTTTCTCCAAGAAGTGCATGGATTTCACCTTTGCGCAACTGAAGATTAATCTTGTCATTTGCTACAAAGTCACCAAATTTTTTGGTAATCTCACGCATTTCGATGACATATTCATGTGTCATGTAGGTGTTTCCTTTCAAAAATTTTTTATTTCAATAAAATCTGTTAGACAACTAACAGATTTTATTGAGACAAAAATGTCTCACTTTAAAAGAAACGGCCCTTAAAGGGAGGGCCGCCCAATCAAATATTATTTTTCAGGAACTTTAAGAGACCCATCAAGGATTTTAGCTTTAGCATCTTCGACAGCTTTTTTAGCATCTGCAGAAAGGTTGTCAGTTGTCAAATCAACTCCACCATCTTTCAAGCTATAAGTAATCACTTCACCGCCAGGGAATTTACCGTCAGCAGCTTTCTTAGCCAAGTCTTTTACTGATTCTCCGACTTTCTTCAAGCTTGAAGCCAAGACAAAGTTAGATTTTTTACCATCTTTAGAAGTGTATTCACCTTCAGCTTTTTGGTCACGGTCAACACCAAGAACCCAAACTTTTTCGTCTTCATTTTTCTTCTCGTTCAAGTCTTTTGCTTCAGAGAAGACACCTGCTCCAGTACCACCAGCTACTTGGTAGATAACATCTGCACCTGCAGCGTATTGTGCAGCAGCAATTGTTTTACCTTTAGCAGAGTCACCGAATGAACCAGCGTAGTCTACTTGAACTTTGATAGATGGGTCAACAGATTTAACACCAGCTTCAAATCCAGCGCGGAAACGAGTGATAACTTCACTTTCCATACCACCTACAAACCCAACTTGTTTAGTTTTTGTAGTTTTCGCAGCAGCGATACCAGCAAGGTAACCAGCTTCGTTATCGGCATAAACAGCAGATGCTACGTTCTTTTGTCCTTCAATACGATCATCAATGATGACATAGTTCACATCTTCGTTGTCTTTTGCAGCTTTTTTAACTGAGTCGCTCAAGGCAAACCCAACACCAAAGATCAATTTGTAGTCGTTAGAAACAGCTTCATCAAGGTTTGTCGCATATTGAGATTCATCTGTTGATTGGAAGTAGTCGAATCCGTTCCCTTTAGAAAGACCGTTTTCTTTCCCCCAAGCTTGCAAACCTTCCCAAGCAGATTGGTTGAATGATTTGTCATCCACACCACCAGTATCGGTAATAATAGCAGCTTTCAAATCAGATTTTGATTCTGAGTTTGCGCTATCTTTTTTAGACGCACGATTTCCACATGCTGCAAGTCCGATAGCAGCGACAGTTACTAGACCAAGGCCTAGCCATTGTTTCTTGTTCATTACTGAACCTCCTAAATTATTGTGCAACATTGTTGCGAAGTATTGAAAGGGTCAAAAGACCGCCTCACAGACCAACTAAGTCAAATCTGTAAAGGAATATGGAAGTAATTCCTTGACCGTCATCACGACCGTCGATTTATCTTTAGATACCAAAGTTACAGGCAGATCCGGCTCAAAAAATTCAGCCATGACCTGGCGACAAGCACCACACGGAGAGATGGGGTTGTCTGTTTGCCCATAGATAATCAGCTCTTTGAACTCGCGTGCTCCCTCAGAAACTGCTTTAAAAATAGCTGTCCGTTCCCCACAGTTGGTTAATCCAAAACTGGCATTTTCGATATTGACACCTGTATAGATCTGGTCATCCTTGGTCACAAGGACTGCACTAACTGGGAAATGAGAATAGGGCACATAAGCCTGCTGGCTCACTTCTACTGCTAAATTGATCAACTCAGTAGTCGCCATGAGCCACTTTTCCTTCCATGATTGCTACACCAGAGGAAGTTCCGATACGGGTCGCACCAGCTTCGATAAATGCAAGAGCATCTTCATAAGAGCGAGCTCCACCAGAAGCTTTAACTCCCATGTCTGGTCCAACTGTTTGACGCATTAAGGCTACATCTTCTACCGTCGCTCCTCCTCTTGAGAAACCAGTTGAAGTCTTCACAAAGTCAGCTCCAGCTGACTTAGCAATCTGACAAGCAACGATCTTTTCATTGTCTGTTAAGAGACACGTCTCAATGATAACTTTGACCAGCTTATCACCGCTTGCTTCGACAACAGTTTGGATATCTTCTTCAACTAGTGCTAAATTCTTAGACTTCAAAGCTCCGATATTAATGACCATGTCAATTTCATCGGCACCATTTTGAATAGCATTTTTTGTTTCACACGCTTTGACAAAAGGGGTATTTGCTCCCAAAGGAAAACCAATGACGGTACAAACTTTTACATCTGAATCGCGCAAGCCCTCAGCTACAAAATTCACCCATGTCGGATTCACACAGACACTCGCAAAATCATATGCCTTAGCTTCTTCGATCAATTTTTCGATCTGTTCTTGTTGCGCATCTGGTTTTAAAAGAGTGTGATCGATATATTTATTTAACTTCATACAATCTCCTGAGCTACTTAAGATATTATTTCAATAATTTCTTTAACGCTTTCAGCCCCTTCTAGTATTTTAACATTTTTTTTGAATTCTGTAACGCTTTCTTGTGAATTTTTTTCATTCACGAAAATACGAGCAATGCGTTCCCCTTTTTTAACCTGCTCTCCCACTTTTTTGTCAAATACAATCCCTGTTTCATAATCAAGCGGATCCGATTTGACAGCACGGCCAGCACCAAGTCGCATGGCTAACAGGCCAAATTCCATGGCAGGTAAAGCTGCAATGACGCCATCTTGATCTGCTGTTACTTCAAGGACCTGATCTACTTTGACGGGACGATGCAAATCCTCTAAGTCTCCACCTTGTGCCACGACCATTTCTTCAAACTTGGCTAAGGCTTGTCCATTGCTCAAGTGTTCATGAATGGCTTCAATCGATTGATCTACATTGGCCAATTTCAACATGATTTGTGCTAATTCACAAATAAACTCTGTTACATCAGCACGCCCCTGTCCTTTTAGAATATCCAAGGCTTCCAAAATCTCTAAACGATTGCCAATACTGGTTCCCAAAGGTTGGCTCATATCTGTAATAACAGCGATTGTCTTGCGCCCTACGGCATTACCGAGATCCACCATGGTACGAGCTAGTTCACGCGCCTCTTCAATGGTCTTCATAAAGGCCCCTTCTCCAACGGTGACATCGAGAAGGATGGCATCTGCTCCAGCAGCAATTTTCTTACTCATGACGGAGCTAGCAATCAAAGGAATGGTGTCCACTGTCGCTGTCACATCACGCAGAGCATACAAGAGTTTGTCTGCTTTTACGAGTTGGTCGGATTGACCAATGACCGATAAGCCGATCTCCTGCACCTGCTGGATAAATTCCTCTTGGTTCCGTTCAATCTGGAAACCTTTAATGGATTCCAACTTATCGATGGTCCCACCTGTGTGGCCTAAGCCACGGCCACTCATTTTTGCAACCGGCACTCCGAAACTTGCAACCAAAGGCACCAAGACCAAGGTTACCTTGTCTCCTACACCACCAGTCGAGTGTTTGTCCACCTTGATTCCTGGAATAGCTGACAGATCAAACTGTTGCCCCGTTTGGACCATCTTCATGGTCATATGAGAGATTTCTTCCGTCGTCATCCCTTTAAAATAAACAGCCATAGCAAAAGCGGACATTTGGTAATCTGGAACCGTTCCAGCAACATAGCCCTCAATCAGCCATTCAATTTCTTCCTTGTTTAAGGCAAGACCATCTCTTTTTTTCTGAATGATATCTACTGCTCTCATGATTCTTTCTCACTTCTTAAAATATAATAGCCTTTGTCTTTTTTTACGATTTCACAATTGCCAAACGTCTCTTCCATCTTGGCCTTAGCGCTCGGAGCCCCTTGTTTTTTCTGAATGACAATGGTCAAGTCTCCACCTGGTTTCAAATGTTCAAAACTACCGGTGATCACTTGGTGGACCACTTTCTTACCAGCTCGGATCGGCGGATTACTGATTACATGGTCAAAGACCCCTTCGACTGCTTCATAGACATCCGAAGAAAAGATCTGAACTTCCACGCCGTTTCGGCTAGCATTTTTCTTAGCCAAGTCTAGTGCCCTCTCATTGACATCGACCATGGTCACTGCGACTCCCTGGGCTTTAGCTAGAGAGAGGCCAATTGGACCATAGCCACAGCCAACATCGAGGACACTTTCCCCTTCTTGAAAATCCAGGGTTGATAAGAGCACCTGGCTTCCATAGTCAATCATTTTTTTACTAAAGACGCCGGCGTCCGTATAAAAATTCATCTTTTGTCCCAATAAAACAACAGCCAGATCATGAATATCATGGGCTGCATCTGGGTTTACATCGAAATACATTTTACTCATAAGGTTATTTTATCATAATTCACTCCTTTTTTAAATCGTTTACATGACCTCTAAAAATTGGTATACTAAAGACTACAATAGGAGTGACATATGGACAAAGAATTTCTACATTTTGAAAAAATTAATCGGGAAACCTGGCAAAATTTGCACCGCAAAACCACCCCACCACTCTCTCAAACAGAGCTCAATTCTATTAAAAGTTTTAACGACCGCATCAACCTCCAAGATGTACGTGACGTCTACCTGCCTTTGACAAACCTGATTGGAATCTACAAGCGTTCCAAAGAAGATTTGGCCTTCTCAAAAGGTATTTTTCTTCAAAAAACGAGTGAGCGCCAACCCTTTATCATTGGTGTTTCAGGAAGCGTAGCGGTTGGAAAATCTACCACTAGCCGTTTACTTCAAATCCTGCTGTCACGAACCTTCGAAGGCTCGACTGTAGAGTTGGTAACAACGGATGGTTTTCTCTATCCAAATGCTATCTTAAAAGAACAAGAGATCCTCAATCGAAAAGGATTTCCGGAAAGCTATGATATGGAATTGCTCCTTGATTTTCTCAATCAAATTAAAAACAACAAGAGAGTAGAAATCCCTGTCTATTCCCACGAAATATACGATATTGTCCCAGATGAGAAGCAAACCATTTTACCGGCTGATTTTGTCATTGTCGAAGGGATCAATGTCTTTCAAAATCCACAAAATGACAGTCTCTATATGACCGATTTCTTTGATTTTTCGATCTATGTGGATGCCGCGGTCGACGATATCGAATCTTGGTATATCGATCGCTTCCAAAAACTCCTTGCATTAGCTCAGAATGATCCTAATAACTACTACTATCGATTTACAGAGCAACCCCTAGAAGAAGTTTTAAGCATGGCCCATCAGGTCTGGGAATCCATTAATTTAGTCAACTTGCAGCATTACATCCAACCAACCAGAAACCGAGCTGATCTGATTCTCCATAAGGCAACCAACCATGAAATCGACGAAATTTATCTCAAACGCTAGAGAAAATGGCCTTTTAACGGTACTTTTTTAAGGAAAAGCTATTTTAGGCTTGTCAAATCTTAACTTTTCATATATAATGAGATAGTTAGATTATCAATGGAGGTGAATAACTTGGCAAACATTAAATCAGCTATCAAACGCGCTGAATTGAACGTTAAACAAAACGAAAAAAACTCAGCTCAAAAATCAGCTATGCGTACTGCAATCAAAGCTTTTGAAGCAAACCCATCTGAAGAACTTTACCGCGCTGCTAGCTCAGCTATCGATAAAGCAGAAACTAAAGGTTTGATCCACAAGAACAAAGCTAGCCGTGATAAAGCACGTCTTGCAGCGAAACTTGGTTAATCAAGAACAGCATAAAAATCAAGCTCTCCGGAGCTTTTTTTGTGCCTAATTTTTTGAAAGGTGCTTATGAAAATCGTTATTATCGGCTATTCTGGCTCAGGTAAATCCACCTTGGCTGAAAACTTAGCCCGCCACTACTCCATTCCAAAGCTCCACATGGATACCCTTCAATTTCAACCGGGCTGGATAGACAGTGACCGGGATTGGATGGAGAAAGAGATGAGACAGTTTCTCGGCGATCATAAAGACTGGGTCATTGATGGCAATTACTCTTGGTGCTGCTATGAGGAAAGAATGGAGCAAGCGGACCAGATTATCTTTCTCAACTTCTCTCGTTGGAACTGCCTCTTTAGAGGCTGGAAACGATACCGCCGTTATAAAGGCCGAGTCCGTGAGAGTATGGCGGCAGGTTGCCCCGAACGCTTTGACTGGGAATTCATCCGTTGGATCCTTTGGGACGGTCGCCAAGCTAGACAGGTCACACGCTATCAGACTGTCAACCAAACCTATCCAGACAAATTTATCTCTCTTAAAAACCAAAAAGAACTGGATGCGTTTCTAAAAAACATATAATAAAAAGGTTGGGATATCAATCCCAACCTTTTCTTATTTATCAACGTAATCGCCACCGGTGAAGCCATAGTATTCTTCCAGACTCAAACCTGAGTCCGCGATATCTTGCGCTTCTTTTCCGATATAGCGGAGATGCCAGCTTTCTGGCATGTAGCCTGTCACTTTTTCTTTTCCTTCTTGGTAACGAACCACAAAGCCATATTTAGCAGCATTCTTGAGCAACCACTTACTTGGTCCAGGTTCGGTTACCAAATTACCACTGGTATCGATTAAATCAAAGGTCAAACCAGTTTGGTGTTCACTATAACCCGGTCTTGCAGAATAACGATCGGCGGCTTCCTGACCATCTTGATTGACATAGTTTTGGTAGAGGCCAACTTGGGTATCGTAGCTACGAAAACCACTATATTGGTCACTGATCGGATATCCTTCTGCCTGCATGGCTGCGATCAATTCATGAAGGGCTGAAACAGCTTCAGGATCTTCACCTGGGTTAAAGTCAGGCGACAAGGGATAATGTTTGTTGGCGATCATAACCTCACCATATTTCCCTTTGACACTATAGTAAGAACCATTATAGCTGACACCAGAGTCCACTTTGACATCTGACTTACCAGCTTTTGAAGACTCTTCTTTGCCAGTCTCTTTTGACGTATCCTTTGCAGAAGACGTTTCTTTGGAAGACTTGGTTTGCGTTTGTTTGCTTTCTTCTTTTGCAGAAGATTTAGAACTAGTGGAATGAGATTGGGAGCAAGCTGTCAGGGTTAACAAGGCAACTGTCACCAAAGTTAATTTGGAAAATCTTGCTTTCATGGGAATCTCCTATGATTCTTTTGTTACGACAATATCTGTAATCACATAACTTGCACCTACTTTTTTCAAGGTGTAGGTCTTGTACTTGCGGTTTTGTGAATCTGGATGGCTATCTGTATAATGCACGGTAAAGTCTTCATAAGTCTTGATCGTTACCACACCATTTTCTTCCGTGACACTTTGAATGTCCAAAGCTCCTGGAGTATAGTAGTCAATCTTAGCCTTTCGAACACCATCACCAGTTGTGAACTCAACCATGTCTTTGTAGGCTTGACTTTGTGTGTCATAGTATTTAGAGTAGGTGTTATTTCGATTTGAAACGGAGCTAAAGACAGCGTCGCGGTACTCTTTCAAGAATTCTTCCGCCAAGGTCCGATTTTGTTCTTCTTTGGCAGCTTGCGCTTTCTTAGCATCTTGTGCACTCTTGATGCGTTTTAGGGTATCTTTGGCTAGTTTAAGTTCGATCGGATCGTTCTCACCCTCTTCAATCGTCACCTTAGCCTTTTCAGTTGTATAGGTTTCCCCATTCATGTTGAAGACGGCATGTACTTCAATTTCTTGATAAGGAATGCTGTCTACTTCAAAGGTCGTGCTGGTTCCGACTTCTTTGCCGTTGACCACAACCTTCACATCCGTTGGGTTTTCAACTTCATCTGGGAACTCAACTTCTAAATTGCGTTTTTCAGAATTCAACTGCAATTCTAAATTATTCTTTGTTGCTTTTTTAGGATTGAGATGGATCTTAGAAGTAACATTTCCGACCTCTGTTTTAGCAGTCAATTCCATTTCTTTTGTATTGTAATGGAAATAACCAAGGTCTGTCACTGCATCTTTCTTCAAGGTCACTGTTTTATTGGCAGCCACTTTGAGTTTGGCTTGATCCAAATTGGTCTTGACCTTCACTTGCACTGGATAGCTGGCCACACGGTATTCTTGGAAGATTCCAAATTTCTTGTCCGCTTTTTCCAAACCAAAGATCTTGTTTCCAGATTTATCCGTATAGCTGCCTTCTCCACCATTATCAATGATCTTGTTCAACTCTGTGCCGATATCGACCCCTTGATCTTCCATGCTGGTAATAAAGCTTTCGGCTTCATCCTTTGTCCATTTATCGTTATCGGTTGAAAGCAGATCTGCTGCTTCGCGATAATCCTTGGTGTCCACTGCCTTAATAAATTTATCTGCAGTCACTTCGACACGCGTTGTTGACTGGAAGTAAAAGAAGGCTGCTACCAAAGCTATCACAAGGACTGCAATAGCAGAAATAATCCCAATTTTCTTCTTGGAAAGTTTCTTTTCACCCTTCGTTTTAGGGGCCTTTTGTTTTTTCTGAGCTGGGCCTGCTTCTGTAACATTTGGACCAGCAAAGACCTGCGTTTGCTCAGCGGCAAGTGGAGCTGTATACTCTTTAGTTTGCTGTTGAGGGACATATTCCTGTGTTTCTTCTGTTGAATCTGGGGTCGCAAATTCTGCTTCAGGCACAGGTCCTACAAAAAACTCGAAGTTTTGACTTTTAGCCGCGGTAAATTCTTCTGCACTTGGCTTGCGGCCATAGGTTTCTTCAAAATGTTGCAACCAAGCCTGTCGAGGTGCTAGAAGTGGATCGACATTCTTCACTTCTTCAACTGGTTCAACCACTGGTTCCTCGACAGGAGCTACTTCCTCTGCTGGGGCATTCCCAGCGATATACTGAATTTGTTTCAAATCAAATCCACAAGCTTTCCCAGCCATAAACTCTTCTGGTGACGGTTTGCGACCAATCACTTTTTCAAATAATTCAACCCATTTCTTTTGCATGGATCTCTTCTCCCTCATTATAAAATAGGGAAAGTGGGTTCCCCCACCTTCCGTTTTGTGATATTGTTAGAATCCAAAGTTAGAGAAATTTGGAGCACTTGGAATAAATCCTACGGCTACTTGTTCTAAAATACGAGCATTCACATAAATGACAAAGATGGCAATGAGAAGCAAGACAACAGATGATGCTACTAGAAGCAAGAATTTATCTGCTTTAAAGCTTGTCTTGTTCAACCCTTGATGAACGACATAGCATGTTCCAACAAAGAACAAGAAGAAAATAAGGAAGTTTACAAAGCCATAAAATTCATAAACTTTTACAAGACCTACTAAGAAAGCAAGGAGGGCAAGTGGCAATGTGTAAACAGACAAACGTCCAAACTCTTCAAATGAACGACCGTAACTGTATTCCTTATCTTGAAGAACCACACGACGAACAAAGAATCCAGCTACTTGGAAGGCGTAAAGGCTAAAGAATAGGGAAATCAATGTCAACATAAAGGCACGGAAATCCATTCCATAACCACCTGTAAATCCACTAGCTGTGAAGAATGTCCCCAAGGTCAAGACAAAGGCAGTCAAGACATACTGTAAAATTCCGTTAAGTGCTTTTGGATTTTCTACAGCCGTTGGACGTTTCAAAGCTGAAAGGAACCAATTCCAGTAACCACCAACGGCTACACCAAATTGACTTGGTTGGGCAGGATAAGGTTGTCCTGGTTGACCTTGGTAAGGAGCTTGTTGATAAGCTGCTTGAGTCGGTTGTTGGTAGGCTTGTTGGAAAGCTGGCCCATTCGCTGGAGCAGCTTGAGGAGCCGGTTCTTGAACTGGAGCTGCAACTGGTTCTTCTGCAGGAGCAGCTGGCGCTGCGACAAACTCTGGAGCTTGTGGAGCTGCGACTGGTTCTTCAACAGGGGCAGTTGGTGCTGCGACAAACTCTGGGGCTTGTGGCGCTGCGACTGGTTCTTCAACAGGGGCAGTTGGCGCTGCAACAAACTCTGGAGCTTGTGGAGCAGCAACTGGTTCTTCCACAGGGGCAGTTGGTGCTGCGACAAATTCTGGGGCTTGTGGAGCAGCAACTGGTTCTTCCACAGGGGCAGTTGGTGCTGCGACAAATTCTGGGGCTTGTGGAGCAGCAACTGGTTCTTCCACAGGGGCAGTTGGTGCTGCGACAAATTCTGGGGCTTGTGGGGTTTCTGGAACCACTACTTCTTCTTGAAATTCTCCTGCAGCCAGTGCTTGAGCAATTTCTTCTGCACTAGCAGAACGACCATTTACGGCTTCGAAATAATCCAGCCAATCTTGTTTTGACATATTTTAATCTCCTTAACTATTGTTCATACTAGGGTATTATACAAAATTTCTGAACCATTTTCAATGAAAGACTGGAAAATCCCTGTAATATCTTTTGAAAAACATACAAATTCTACTCATTTTTAGAAATTAGTAAAGAAAAAGGCTGGGACAAAAGTCCTAACCTCTCAATTATTTTTGGATTGTCGAGCAAGACGCAGTGGTTGAGTGGGCTCTACTACGCTGATTTCATCAGCTTTTACAGCCCTACTCAACTGTGCGGAGGTGGGACGACGAAATCGAATTCTTAATGAATTACCGATTTCTGTCCCACTCCCGTTTCTTAGGATTCAAATGCATCCATGCCACCTTGGACGTTGGTCACATCATAGCCTTGCTCTTCCAAAAATTGGCAAGCACGTGCTGAGCGTCGACCTGACTTGCAGATGACATAATAGGGATGATCCTTCTCTAATTCCTGGTAGCGATCTGCTAACTCAGATAAGGGAAGAAGACGAACCCCATCTAAGTGAAGGGCATCATATTCCTCCTGCTCGCGTACATCAAGAACGTGTATGTTTCCTTTTTGATAAGCTTGGTAAAAGCTTGAAAATGGAATTTCTTTCATGATTTCTCCTGTAAGATATGTTATGGAAGGGTTAGGATTTCATAGTTAAAGTCAATAGACTCTAAAAATCGGAACAAGTCTTGGGTTTTAATAAAGATGGTTTTTTCGTTAGTATTGGGATGGAAGGTCATGATTTCCTCTGACACAATATCCTGATCAAAATAGACCCGAATATCTTTTTCTTCATTGTTCAATAAACCAAATGGAGAAACCGTTCCTGGCGGTAATTGCATTTTTTCAGCTAAAGAATCTGCTGAAGCCATGCGGATCCGGTTGGCTTCCACTTGCTCTTTGAAATCATCCATATCCAATGGCTTCTGGTCATCCATGATGAGCAAATAGTATTGAGTTTTCTTTTTGTTGGTCAAAAACATGGTCTTAGTGCGGACACCTTCTAAGCCTTCAATATAAGAATCCGCCTGCTCCGTCGTAAATGCAGGTGGGTGTTCCACCACATCAAATGAAATTCCCAACTCATCTAATTTTTCTTTAACTTGTTGATAAGGATCCATCTTCGCTCTCCTTTATTTTTGAATGATCTCTTGTACTAAGGTTTGCAATTCTGGGACAACTTCTGCCTCAAACCAAGGATTTTTAGCCATCCAGATTTGATTACGAGGGGAAGGGTGAACAAGTGGAAAATAGGTTGGCAAATAGTCTTTAAAATGGTGGACCCGTTCGGTTACTTTGCCACTAACCTTTTCATGAAGGTAATAAGCTTGAGCATATTGTCCAATTAAGAGGGTTAACTCAATATCCGGACACTCCTTGAGAAGTTGAGGGTGCCACTTTTCCGCAAAGCCTTTGCGAGGTGGAAGGTCACCAGATTTCCCATGCCCTGGGAAATAAAAGTCCATGGGAATGACCGCAAACAAACCAGAATTATAAAAGGTGTCTTCGTCAACTCCTAACCATTCGCGCAGACGATCACCACTCTTGTCCTTCCAGTAAATACCAGCTTCTTCCGTCTTCATCCCTGGAGCTTGTCCGATGATATTGATACGAGCTGTCTTTGGGGCTGCAAAGAGTGGCTCTATCCCTTTCTCTGTATATTCTTTATTTTGAGGATCTGCCATAATGGCTTGTTTAATGCTTTCAATCCTTGACATAAGTCCTCCTTCTATGGAAAAACTCAGCCAGAAAAACTGGCCGAGTAGTGGATTATTTGATTAGTTCATAGATGGCTTCTGCGTAAATAGCTGCTGCACGATAGAGATCTTCGACATCTGCGAACTCATTAGCTTGGTGCATAGTATTGACATAGTCTGGGAACATAGCACCAAAGGCAACCCCACGTTTCAAGAGACGACCAAAGGTACCACCACCGATCACTTGTTCATGTCCTTTGAGGCCAGTTTGTTTTTCGTAAACACGCAAGAGGGTGGATACCAATTCATCATCCATCGGAACATAGTGAGGTGTGTGACCGTGGGCTGACAAGCTTACTGTAGCCACTCCTTCGATCTTTTCAAGGGTGGATTTGATGGTTTCAGGATCTGTACCTTGAGGGTAACGGATATTGAGGGCAATAGTGTTGTCTGCTTGGCTTTCATCAAAATGGAAGACACCTGCATTCATGCTCAATGGTCCCATTTTGGCATCTGTATGGGCAATACCTAATTTTTCACCAGCAAAATCTTCGTGAAGAAGTGAGGCTGTCACATGAAGGTAAGCCTTAGCAGCACCACCAAAATCAAATTGGTTCAACAAGAGAGCCAAGTAGGTCGCACCATTGATCCCATCTTCAGGAGTTGATCCGTGAGCAGATTTCCCAACAATCGTAACGGTATAGGTTTCTTCATCGACAGTTGAGATTTCATACTTGAGCTGGTGTTCCTTAGCAAAGGCATCTAAGAGGCCAGCAAGATCTGGTAGTTGTCCAGAAACGACTGCAGTCGCTGACTCTGGTACCATGTTTTCACGAAGGCCACCTGTAAAGCTATGAAGATGGGCACTTCCTGTGTTGTCATTTCCAAAATGAAGGTACTCAGTGATGTTTCCTTTTTCCCCATTGATGATTGGGAATTCCGCATCTGGTGAGAAGCCAAAATCTGGCTCAGGAAGTCCGACGTGTTTGAAATAGTAATCCATGTCGCTCCAGCCTGATTCTTCATCTGTACCGACAACAAAGCGCACGCGCTTGGAAACAGGGAGGCCTAGGTCTTTAATGATCTTCAAACCATAGTAGCAGGCCATTGTAGGCCCTTTATCATCAGACGAACCACGCGCATAGAGCTTGCCATCGATAATTTCTGGTTTGTAGGGATCCGTTTTCCAGCCACTACCTGCAGGCACGACGTCCATATGGGCAAAGATCCCAAGCTCTTCTTCTCCTTCACCAAAAGTAAAGTGACCGGCATAATTGTCGACATTCTTGGTTTCATAGCCATCACGTTTGGCAATTTCCAAGAATTTTTCAAGAGCTTTTACAGGACCAGGTCCAAAAGGATGCTCTGCATCTGCCTTGCTGTCATCGCGTTCAGAATTGATTTCCAAGAGGCTGTATAGGTCAGCCATCATCTCATCGCGACGTTTTTCTACTTCTGCTTTAAAGTCAACTGTTGTCATGAATTCCTCCTCAATCTTCTTATTGCTAATTGGCTTAGCGTTTGTCAATGATTTCGTCCACTGGTAAGCGATAGCTTGGCTCTACTTTTTCAGCCGCATAACCAACCGTAATCAAGACTTCCGGACGGAAACGCTCTTCGATGTCCAATACTTCATTGATTTTTGATTTATCAAATCCCAAGATAATATTGGTTCCAATGCCTTGGTCCGTCAAAGCAAGTACCAAGTTCATGGCCACAAGACCGGCATTCAAAGCCAAGTAATCACTCGTTTGTTGGGCATCATAGCGTGCAAATTCAGCAGGAAGATTTTGCATAAAGTATTGCAACTGCTCATCTGTGAAGTTTTTCACCCCACCGACACGCGCAATCTTACGAGCCCGTTTTTGCAAATCGGTATCTGTAAAGAGGGCGATGGTCACAGGTGCTTCCATGACTTGATCGTAGTTTGCACCGTAGGCTAATTTTGCCAATTCTGCATTTTTTTGACGAACGACCACAAATTTCCAAGGTTGGCTATTATGCGCACTTGGTGCCAAGGTCGCAATTTCAATAGCTGTCCGTACATCCTTTGGATCGACCGGTTGGTCAGTGAAATGCTTGATCGCATGGCGTTTTTTATTGAGCTCTAGAAATTTCATAAGCTTCTTCCTTTTCTATTTCTGTTACTCCTATTTTAACACAAAATGAAAGAGCTTGCAGGGTTTTACAGCCTAAGATTGTGAAAAAAGAAGCGGACATTTTGAAGATCCGCTTCTTTTTTATAGGTTGAATACACAAGAGATCTACCTATGATTCATTGGAAAGATTGAAATAGGCAGCTACTTCTTTAGCATAACCGTATTTCTCAATTAAGCTAGTTAGAAGCTCGATGTTATGGCCCCGATAGTTATCCTCGCGTCTCAATTCTTCGTACATCTCAATAAAGGGAAGGCCCTGGTCCTTGGCATCTTGAAGCTCTGCTTCATAGTCATAGGCTACCTTACGAAATTGCAGGTTGGTCACCCCGTCTTCTTCGACATCGATCAGTGCATACTGAGCTCTGTGGTTTTGAATTGGTTCCCAGTCAAAATAAGGCATGCCAATAGTCCCCGGATTGAGGATCTGCTGACCCTGGCTGCCATAGCGAAGCAACTGCTTGTGGACATGCCCGTAGATCGCCAGATCCGTCTGGTCATCCAGCAATTGGTCAAAGTTCTCCGTCGCATTTGCTGGACGCAAGTCTCCACCATAATTCTTTTCTGGCAAATTGTGGGTCAGTGAGAAGCGAATACCGTTGACCTCCTTTTTCTCTACCAAAGGAAGGGAGCGAAGCCAATCGATCCGCTTAGGATCTAGTCCTTCCATGAGGTACTGAGTGAGGCGAAGCAATTGGATCTCCTGCGGATCCTCAAGTCCATACTCGCCATCCAAGGCCTCTAGGACACAATCGTCCCAATTTCCACGAACAGCCGCTGTAATCGGAATCGCATCCAGTAACTCAAAAAGGTCATCTCTTCCAGGCCCCGGAAGCAAAATATCCCCTAAAAGCCAGTATTCCGTCGCGCCTAGAGCACGCGCATCCGCAATTACTGCCTCCAGGGCTGTCGTATCTCCGTGGATATCAGATAAAATAGCGATTCGATGGTTCATTTTAAACTCCTTATGATTGGTATGATTCAGAATCCTCCGCCACTTCCATCAAGAGACTTGCTTCTTCTTGCTTTCCTTGATGGAGCTTGGCTTGCACTGCCTCCGCTACTGCTCGTGGGATGCCGACTGTGACAATCTCATCCACAGTAGCTTCTTTGATCTTGGTCAGTGACTTGAAGTGTTTCATCAGTAACTGCTTGCGTTTTGGTCCCAAGCCTTCGATCCCATCCAGCTGGGAGGAGAAGGAATTCTTAGACCGAAGCTGGCGGTGGAAGGTGATGGCGAAACGGTGGACTTCATCCTGGATCCGTTGGAGGAGGAAAAATTCCTGCGAGGTCCGAGAGAGTTCGATGACTTGGAGAGGATCCCCGAAGAGCAATTCATGAGTCTGGTGCTTGTCATTCTTTTGCAGACCCGCAATAGGAATATCCAGCCCTAACTCATCTTGGATGACTTGCTTAGCGATATTGACCTGGCCCTGTCCTCCATCGATAACGATCAGATCTGGTGGCGTCAGGCCATCCCGCATGACCCGGCTGTAACGTCTGCGAATGACCTCCCGCATGCTGGCATAGTCATCTGGACCGACGACAGTCTTGATCTTGTATTTGCGATAGTCTTTTTTACTTGGCTTCCCATTGACAAAGACCACCATGGCTGAAACCGGACTGGTCCCCATGATGTTGGAGTTGTCAAAAGACTCAATGCGCACAGGGGTAGGGATTTGCAGGAGTTTTCCAAGATTTTCAATAGCACCTTGGGTCTTCTCCATGGATTTTTCCAGGAGATTGAACTTCTGCTCCAGACTGACACGCGCATTCTTAATGGCCAGATTGACCAGCTGCTTCTTCTCCCCTCGCTGGGGCTTGAGGACCTTGGTATCCACTAAGGCCTTGACCGCTTCCTCATCGATGTCTTGAGGGATCAGGATTTCATTGGGGATCAGGTGAGATTTCTCCTGGTAAAACTGCCCCACATAGGTCAAGAAATCCTCGTCTGGATCATTGTAGTAGGGGAAAAGATTGACGTCGCGCTCGATCAGCTTGCCCTGACGGACAAAGAAGACCTGCACACACATCCAGCCCTTGTCCACGTAGTAGCCAAAGACATCCCGGTTCTGCAAATCCTTGGCCATGACCCGCTGTTTGGTCCGCAGGGTCCCAATAGCCTGGATCAGATCCCGATACTCGGCCGCCCGCTCGAATTCCATATTTTGCGCAGCGGTAGTCATCTTGAGCTTGAGCTCATCGATAATCTTGTCATCCTGCCCCTTGAGGAAATCAGAGACCTCCTGGGCCATGCCCTTGAAATAGGCCTCGTCCTTGTGGCAAACCGTGTGGGCCATACATTGCCCTAAATGGTAGTAAAAGCAGACTTTGGAAGGCGGATTGGTACACTTGCGGAAAGGGAAAATCCGGTCCAAAAGTCGTTTGATCTCATTGGCTGCTCCCACATCTGGATAGGGACCGAAATAGAGACCACCATCCTTTTTGACCTGGCGCGTGATGATAAGGCGCGGATAGCGCTCATTGGTAATCTTGATGAAGGGATAGGACTTGTCGTCCTTGAGCATGATATTGTACTTGGGCTTGTTCTCCTTGATGAGGTTGATCTCAAGAAGCAAGGCCTCAATATTGGACTCAGTGACGATAAACTCAAAATCCACAATCTCAGATACCAGTGCTTCCGTCTTAGTATCGTGGCTTCCTCTGAAATAGGACCGCACCCGATTGCGAAGATTCTTGGCCTTCCCCACATAGATGATGGTTCCGTTCTTGTCTTTGTGAATGTAACAGCCCGGACTCGTCGGCAAAAGCTCGAGCTTGGATTTAATCAAGTTATTCATACTCTCTATTATAGCAAAAAAGAGAGGGGTTAGCCTCTCTGTATGATGTGATAAGATAATTAGTTCTTTACGGTAATAAAATTCTGAAAAAGTTCAAATCTGAATTTAGAATGTTTTCTCCTTTTCACTGATCCTCATTATAAAACCTTGTAGCACTTCTTTTCATAACCACAAGGAATATAGCCTGCTTGGTATAAAGCATACAAATCATCGAAAAATGGTGACTCAGCTTGAGGTATCTCTTTTTTAATGGTTAAGTAAATTGCCAAGCTAACAATATCAAATTTAATCTGATCTTTCATGGATTCTAGCAGTTTACTATCTGCAATCAGGTTATCTAATCGTGCTTCAATTTCAGGAATGATTTCCTCTTTTGCACTTATTGCCAGTGAATTCCAGTGTTTATATATGGCACTATGGTTTTTAAAAAGATAAGCACTAAAATCCCCATCTTTCTCTAATACAAAATTCTCCCACTTCAAACTATTTATACTCTTCTCCGCATCTTTGACAGTCTTTAACTGAATGATTGGTATATTTGTGGCTCTTTCTTCTTTCAAAAAGTCTATATTTTTTAGTGAAATGATCACATCATCATAGATCTTCATATTTATCCCCTTTCAATTACCTTATCTTTTAGATTTGTAATTTCTAATCCACTACTCTGAGATTTTAATTAGTTTCTTACTTGTCCCAAAGTGGCGAAGTATACTGTGGCATCCAGCCATTGGAAATATAGTACTTATTTATTAAAACAGTATGGTCTAACAACTCTAGAAATTTCTCTTTTGCTTCTGTAAAGTTTGTAAAGTGGAAAATTCCTCCTCTAGTAGCTCTATCCATCGTAGCATACACATTGTATTCCTGCTTTGAATCTTCATACTCAATCACTACTTCCCATTCACAGGGGCCATATTCATAAAAAATAGAATATCTTAATGACTCAAAACCTAAATCCTGAATAGATGATAAAAGTTCCTGTTTTTCTTTTTCTAAATTTTTCATAAAGTAGCTCCTGCAATTAGAGATCAATTAGTTACTTGTCTAGTACTATCTGGGCGAGTTAATTCTAGAACGTCCTGTCGTCAATTTAAGACTACTGAATCATTGTTTCAACTTGATTTCTTGAAGCAGATTCCCAAAATAATTGTCAACCAGAGGATCTTTCAAAAACTGTTCAAGGTCTAATGTAGATACTTGTTCCACTAATTGATAATTATCAGCTAGCAGTTGCTGGTAACTCGAAACATAAGCTTCTATCGTATCCTCATCAACACTTTCAATTGTTTGGGGTATGTACTTTTCTCCAGAATGCTGATACGAATGATAGCAAACCAAGACAAAATAATTGGCAATGCAACTCCATACAAGAGGATCGGTCTCCTTATCCAGCTCCATAAATGTCAAAATATCCTTTTCATCCACATTCTCCAACCGACTATACAAAATATCTGGACAAATCTTACTATCCTGGTCAAGCGATTGATTAGCAAGTTTCAAGGAATCTAGAACGAGGTCCTTGTATTCTATATGACTGATTAAATCGACTAGATTAAAAGTCAATTCTTGAAGAAGGTATAATAAGCTATCATTACATTTCATTTGTTTTTCCTTTTATATCACTACCTTGCAATAAATAAACTAGATCTCTTTATATCTTACAGTTGCGATAAATCTTGTATTTTCCGTTACTATTTTATTGCCGCTACAATCATATAAATGACATATCAGACACTCATCCTCAATCCTTTATCTCCACTTGCCCTTTTTCGTATGCTGAATACCAACTGCTATCTGGACTGACATACTCAGGTAATTCCTTTTGCGGCTGATCTCCTGAAAGGGTTAAAAGTCCATCATATATCATACAAGAATACTTCTCTGAATCTCTTGTAAATTCTTCATTTTCAGGGTCATATGAGTAAGTATGCTCTGAACTACCTTCCTTTATGGTGATCTGCTCTCCTTCTATTTTGATCCATGACGTTTTATCTAGGGAGGCCGTTTTAGTAGATTCATTTTTTACTGTCAGATAATAAATTCCATCCTTTGATTTCATCTCATCAAGGTTAATCCTGATAATCCCTAAAATCATCAGTGCAGGAATCATCAACAAAAACCATTTCCATTTTTTAGATTTATTTTTCATCAGTAACTATTACTCCATTGTTAATCTTTTAAGTTGCGTTATTTACAAGTTTAAACTTCCCAGTTCTACTCTCTCTATTATAGCAAAAAAGAGGGATCTAAAAGGATCCCCCTTTACTAGCAATCGATAAACTTTATCCTTTGAGATTAGCCATCTGGAAGATCGGAATCACATAAGGAACAATAGACATCAGGATAGTAAATAACACGAAGAACCAGAACCAGAAGGACGCGAGGGCACGCTGGAAAACTCCCGGTTGAGGTTTATTGGCTTGAATATAAGCCTTGATAGCTGGCCATTTAGTCGCAAGAACCACTATCATGACAATGGAACCAATAGCTAAAACACCAATTTGGAGCCAATTCGCTAGTCCCTCGTCCACATGATAGGCCACATAATGCAAGCCTTGGGAAATCACAAAGTTATTGAAAATGTGATAGAAAATAGCCCACCAGATATTGTATTCAAAGGCAATGTATCCGAAACCTAGACCAATGATACTCGCGAAAAAGAGCTGATCAAAATTGGCATGGAAGAGACCAAACAAGATAGCCGTCATGACAATGGCAAAGACCTTGCCATACCGTTCCAAGCCTCGCAAGCCGGCCCCACGGAAGAAGAATTCCTCTGTTATTGGACCAAAAAATCCAGCATACAAGAGCATGGTCCATGATCGCTCAATCGTATCACCTAGATCTGGTGTTGGAGAATGAAGGCCAATGGTCTCAAACATGCGCTCAATCACTTGTGTCATCACAGATGAAAATACTTGAGAAAAGCCAAGAAAGGCGAGAAGAATAAAGAAGACTGAAAGAGTCATCTTACGTCCCTTGTGCTTAAGATCATATTTATAAAGGGCCTTCTTGCGATAGGCATTAAAGAGAAAGAGTCCAATGAAAATAGAGATGAGGTAGGGAATACCAGCCCAAACATTCAGGGCATTGAGTTTCTCCGTTATTTGACTTGGATCTTTTCTGAGAGAGCCTGCTATGGTCAATCCAAGGAGGACTTCCCACAGGACGGTTACCAAGGTCATTACCAAGAGATAAATGGCAAGTGTACCGGAATACCTTCCTATATCTTTTTTAGGGTCTAATAATCGGTTGTATTGGTTCATTTCTTCCTCCTAGAAAATAGATAAAAACTCGCACACATTCCTTCGTATAAGACAAAGAAAATCAAAAAGGCATGCATAAAGTAGTCTTCTGGTAATGCAAGAATAATCGAATCCACGCGCGGATCAAAGAGCCAAGTATTGTCCCCAGCAAATAAGACTTGATGAAAGAGCGTAAAGAATTGATCAAAGCCAATCATAACAGCCATCACTGCAAGCACTACTGGTAAAACCATCATCCAAAAGAAGAGACTACGGTACAAGGTAAGGTAGCCTTTTTTGACGACTGTCCGCATAAACTGGATAAAACCAGGTAGTGTGACCACAAAAACAACCGTCACTAAGTGAAATAAGTACTTGACGGCCTCAAAATGGTGCAGTCCATTTTTTGAAGAGGGGAATTGAGGCATCTTCAACACCCATTGAAAAGGATTGGTCAAGTAGTTCATCAAGACATTAAAATTCTTCATGATAACAGAAGCCGAAAAACCAGTCCGGCTTTGAATCCCCAACCAATGAATCTCCATGGGATAGAGGGCCCAGGCTAGAGCAATGGTGAGAAGGATTGCAGCTGACAAGATAAAGAAAAATAGGTTGATTGATTTCAAACTTTTAAGCATCAAAATCCCACTCCGCTAAGCTGGAAACAACATGTGTCGGTGCAATTGGTAAGGTCGGTACTTCTTCTGGTTTGGTAAAACCAGTCGTCACCAAAAGGGTTGGAATCCCATTGTCAATACCTGCACGAATATCTGTTAGGTAGTTGTCCCCAACCATGACCACTTCTTCTCTTGCAAGCCCCAGGTGTTCAATAGCCTTATCCATAATGATGGCCTTTGGTTTGCCAATAATCACTGGCTTGACCCGTGTCGCTGCTTCAACAAGGGCAATCAGAGATCCTGCTCCTGGCATCAAACCACGCTCTGTTGGAATGTTGAGGTCCGGATTGGTCCCGATAAAGTGAGCTCCCTTTTGAATCGCCAGGGTCGCAAGAGCAAACTTCTCATAATCCACTTGCCAATCCAGTCCAATCACCACATAATCAGGTGCTTCTTCATCGATAATATAGCCAGCTTCTTCAATAGCCTCTTTGAGCCCCGCTTCTCCGATCACATAGACCTTTTTACCCAAGTTTTGATCATTCATGTAGTCAATGGTCGCAAGGGTAGCTGTATAGATGGTCGACACAGGGGTTTCAATATTGAAGTGAGTCGCTAGCATATCCCGAACAGTCTCTGGTGTGCGGGTTGTGTTATTGGTGACAAAGAGATAGGGAATCTCACGCGCCTGCAATTCATGGACAAAAGCTTCTCCTGCTGGAATTCGTGATTTACCTTTGTAAATAGTGCCATCCAAATCAATTAAATAGCCCTTGTAGTGCATTTATTCTTCCCTTTCTGTATCAGCTTTTTCATGCAACTTCTCTGCATCGACTCGTCCACCAGAACCATATAAAAGCAAAGCTCCAGCATAGAGGACAAATTGTAAAATCAACCCTGTAAAATTGATCCCTTGATTTCCTGATTGGGTAAACAAGAAGGAAGCCACCATGAGAATCACAATGGTCAATAACAGGCCTATTACGGTTGCCTGATCCACACTGATTTGATAAACCGTGCGTTTGGTGCTCCGGTTCCGGCCGTCTGACTTGGTTTCTGGTTGCAAATTCTCCACAAAATCCGTCACCAAGGTCGCAGCGAGGCTGACTGTTGTGCTAAAGAGCACGCCTTGAGACAAGCGGTGATAGAAATTGGACCAGAATGATCCTGATTGGCTAGTAATCCAAATCGAGAAGATCATGACCGGTAAAAGAAAGGCCAAGGTGAAATGGATCCAGACCCGATACCAGCGTACATCTTCTCTTAAAAAGCGATTAAAACTCTCTAAATTCAAGCGATAGCGGAAAAATTTATAAATTTCCTCTACCAGGATGATGCCCAAAGCACAAAGAGTCAAGAGCCAATCTCCCAACATGTACAAAGGGTTCTTTTGACGCTTGGCATAGGCCACAACCCGTTTTTGATAGCTTTCAAGTTCCTGTTTTTTATTTTTTAATCTTCTACTTTCCATAAATCCAACCCTTTTCTTCTACTTCTTCCCACTCAATTTCAGCTTGGGCATTGATCTGACCATCTGAAGTAATTTGGTGCTGAGTTTTCAAGCCCTCTTGTTCATATTGAGAGGTGATGAGACCTCCTGCTAGCACTTCTTTGACATATTTTAGATGAACTTTTTTAGGGACATGATGGGTCAAGAAGTCTGCTCCCATCACCTCAAAAACCCAGTCCAAGTACTTGCTATTATTGACATGCCCGTTCATATCCAAGTCGTAAAACCGAACCCGGTATTCTTGTTCCACGCCGCCTTCTAATTCTTTGAAACGGGGACCGCGGAGCATGGTTTTTGATAATTCAGAGTCAAAGGCATCCGTGATTTCACTCATAACAGGATGAACCTTGCGTGTATCACGATCCATCAAGACAAAGGTCGCGACCATCTCAATGATAGTATTTCCTGCTTCATCCTTGATATTAAAGGCCCGGTAGCAGAAAAGTCGATTGTGACTCTTGGCATAGGTTTCGATAGTGATTTTCTCATCAAAAACAGGGAGACGCTCGATCTTCATATTGTAATCCGTGATAATCCAGACTAGATTGTAGTTCTCTAAAATGTACATATCACTCATACCCAGCTCAATCGATTGCATGCCCGATACCTGTAAAGACAGCAAGATCAATTGGGGAATCTTAATATAACCATTGACATCGCTCATATCAAACGGAATTTTCATGCTGTATTCAAATGTTTTTGCCATTTTCTACTCCAAAATAAACTTCTCTGCTACAGTGTCTGCTAAAAAGAGACCTTTCTTGGTCATTCGTACAATGTCCTTGTCAGGGACCAACAGGCCCTGCTGGGTCAATTCCTCAACCACTGATCCATATTGTTGGTCAAAATTCACACCAAATTTTTCTTCAAAACGCTTCTTGGAAACGCCTGTTTTCTTACGTAGTCCTAGAAACATCTCTTCTTCCATCATTTCTGTCTGAGTCAGATGCTCTTCTTGGACACGCGCATTTCCCTCTTCGACAGCTTGCATATAGTGACGAATGGGGCCATGATTCTTGTAGCGAATCCCATCGACATAGCCGGATGCTCCAGCTCCCAGACCATAATACTCAGCATTGTCCCAATACATGAGATTGTGTCGACTTTCAAAACCAGGCTTGGAGAAATTAGAAATTTCGTAATGCTCAAAGCCCGCTCGCTCCAACTCCTGAATAATGTATTCAAACATCTCTGCTTCCAACTCCTCTTTTGGTAGAGGAAGCTTACCCCGTCTCATCCGATTCATAAAGACCGTGTGATTCTCCAGAATCAAACTATAGAGACTCATATGGGGAATGTCGAGAGCAAGAGCCTTAGCGACATTTTCCTTGACCTGCGCCATGGTTTGCGTCGGAAGGGCATAGATGAGGTCGATCGAAATATTGTCAAAACCAGCCAGCTTCAGACGATCGATATTGTCATAGATATCCTGCTCCTGATGGCTCCGACCAATCTTCTTTAGCAAGAGATTATCAAAGGTCTGTACGCCCAAAGAAACCCGATTAACCGGTGAATCCTTCAAAACAGCAATCTTATCCGGATCCAAATCACCAGGATTGGCCTCGATGGTCAACTCCTCCATCTGAGAGAGATCGAGCGACTTGGTTAGCTCCTTGAGCAGATACTCTAGCTGATCCGCAGTTAAGGCTGTCGGTGTTCCACCCCCGATATAGAGAGTCCGTAAGTTTGTAATTTCTTCCCGACGAAATTCTTGGATCAAATGATCCAAATAAGCATCGACCGGTTGGTTCTTAATAAAGACCTTCGAAAAATCACAATAAAAACAAATCTGGGTACAAAATGGGATGTGGACATAAGCGGACGTTGGTTTTGTATGCATACCTTTAATTATACCATAAAATCCCCCTAAGTCCGAGAAGAAAAGGGTAGATGAAGCAAGGATTTCCTTGACAAGAAGGAATGAAAAGAATAGAATAAAGCTGATCACATTCGGAGGTAAGGAGATATGAACAACTAAGTTTCGTTAAATAAGATACTTTATTTAGTGGACTGCTTGTTCTATCTCTTTTTGTGTGCCCTCTCGCCTATTCTCCAACTTTTTGTTGGCTTAATAAGGTCTTTTTCTGTTTGGGTCCACTTGAATACAGCTCTACTAAATAGGTAGAGCTGTTTTTTTGTCCCAGTAGAAAGGAATCTTATGCTAAAACTATCCCACCTCACCATCCGCCATACAAAAGATTTACGCGATCTGGTTCGTGATCTGTCCCTAACCATTCATGAAGGAGAAAAAGTTGCCATTATTGGCGAAGAAGGAAATGGAAAGTCTTCTTTGCTTCATGTCCTCATGTCCCCAAAATCACTACCAGATTATCTGACAATAGAAGGCGAAATCACCACTTCCTTTCACTCCTATGCCTATATTCCCCAGTCTTTGCCGGAAGCATTGAAGGGAAAAACATTGGAAGAATATTTTTTTGGAGAAGACGAGCTAGACTATGCCATCCTCTACAGACTGGCTGATCAATTGCAATTTGATAGCGACCGCTTTTCAAGCGACCAAATTATTGGAAGTCTATCTGGAGGAGAAGCCCTCAAAGTCCAACTGCTTCACGAACTTTGCCGTCCTCATGAATTACTATTTTTAGATGAACCTTCAAACGATCTGGATTTAGAAACCCTGGACTGGCTCCAGCAGATGATCCAAACTAGCCCCCAAACCATTTTATTTATTTCCCATCATGAGGATTTTTTGACTCAGACGGCGGATACGATCATCCATCTAAGACAGATCAAACACCGCAAGGAGGCTGAAACCATTGTAGAGCACATAGGCTATCAGGACTACAGTAGCCAAAGGGAGCAACAATTCAAGCAGCAGTCCCAACAAGCTGCCAACGATCAACGAACCTACAAGAAAACAATGGAGAAGCATCGCCGCGTCCGTCAGCAAGTTGAAACATCCTTACGAAACACTAAGGATAGCACTGCTGGACGTCTCCTGGCAAAGAAAATGAAGTCCCTCCTCTCACAAGAAAAGCGCTACGAGCGAGAATTCCAATCCATGACTCCCCAACCCTATGATGAGGAAGTCATCAATCTGCATTTCCCTCCCCTCACTCCCTTGTCTCCTCAAAAACGAGTCCTTCTATTAGATCAGGAAGAACTCGCAATTGGTGACCGGGTCCTGGTCAAGGATCTCTCCCTTACTCTTCAAGGGCAGGACAAGATAGGAATTATCGGTTCCAACGGTGTGGGGAAATCCACTTTCCTAAAAATGATATGGAAAAGTCTACAGAAGAATGAAAGTATCCGCACTGCCTATATGCCACAAGATTACACTGAAGGCCTCCCTCTGACTCAGACACCGGTTCAATTTCTACAGCATTCAGGCGATCGCGAAGAAATCAACACCATTCAATTGCATTTAGCCTCCCTCAACTTTACCTATTCTGAAATGCACCATCCGATCTCTGAACTTTCTGGTGGCCAGCAAGGAAAACTCTATCTCCTTCAACTAGTGCTCACAAGTCCCCAATTTCTACTCTTGGACGAGCCTACTCGCAATTTTTCCCCCACTTCTCAACCAGAGATTCGACGCCTATTCGCAGACTACCCAGGCGGACTAGTCACGGTCTCTCACGACCGGACCTTCCTCAAAGAAGTCTGCCAAAAGATCTATCGTCTGACCGAAAATGGTTTGATAGAAATAGAGTCGCTCTAACGTAAAAAAGATTGGCCAAAACCAATCTTTTTTTCTATTTCTTCGCTGCCTCTTGTACCATTTCTTGGGTGCGTTTGTAGGCTGCTTCCACTCCTGCAATGATGTCGCCCCGTAGGCCGACTTGTTCTAAGCGGTTGACTCCTGCGATGGTAGAGCCACCTGGGCTACAAACTGCATCTCGCAAGCGGGCTGGGTGCTCACCTGTCTCTAGGACCATTTGACTGGCTCCTTGGAAGGTCTGTGCCGCCATCTGCAAGGCTTGCTCTCGTGTAAGTCCTAATCCTACTCCTGCATCTGCCATGGCTTCAATCATCTGATAGACAAAGGCTGGCCCACAGCCTGCGACAGCCGTTGCAGGATCCATTAATTTTTCCTCGATCTCGTAGAGAGCCCCCGCTCCTGCTAAGAGCTGCTTGACCTGGGCTATCTGCTGGTCTGTCACTGCTTGGGAACGGGCCAGACTGATAACACCTTGACCAATGGCCACAGGCGTATTGGGCATGATGCGGATGATACCCATCTGGTCGTTCTGGAACACGTCAGCCATCTTTTCTAGTTCCAAGCCTGCGGCCATGGAAACCAGCAAGAAATTAGAGCGTTGAGCCAAGATGCCTTTATACTCTTCTAAAAGTGGGCAAATCTGATAGGGTTTGACCCCTAAAAAGATTACTTCAGCCTCTTGAAAGACTTGTTCAAGCTCAGACGCCGTTCCCCCATACTGGCTGATAAAATCCTGCACCTTTTGTGGAGAACGATTGACCAAGAGCAAGTCTGTGGCAGCCACTTCTTTTGCGACTGCTTTGGCTAGACTAGCTCCCATGTTTCCTAGTCCAATAAATGCTACTTTCATTTCTTACCTCACTTGACCATTTCCACTGACGATATATTTGTAACTGGTCATTTCCCGGAGTCCCATCGGTCCACGCGCATGGAGTTTTTGGGTTGAGATCCCCATTTCACAACCTAAGCCAAATTGACCCCCATCTGTAAATCGTGTCGAGGCATTGACATAAACAGCTGCAGAATCTACCTGCTTGGTGAAGTAAGCAGCAGTCTCAGGATTTTCAGTCACAATGGCATCTGAGTGATGGGTACTATGCGCTTCAATGTGGTCCACCGCTTCCGCGACTCCATCAACGACCTTAACAGCTAAAATATAATCTAAAAATTCGGTATCAAAATCCTGTTTCTGCGCTGCTGTCCCAGAAATGATAGCCTGTGCTTGCTCATCTAGACGCAATTCAACCGATCTTTCCCGTGCATCCACTAAACGCTCTTTAACCAAAGGCAAGAAATCAGACGCGATCGCTCGATCGACCAAGAGGACCTCCATGGCATTGCAGACGGATGGACGGCTTGTCTTAGCATTTTCAATAATGGCGAGGGCTTTCTGGAAGTCAGCCTCCTTGTCCACATAGACATGGACGATCCCAGTTCCTGTCTCGATCACGGGGACAATGGCATTTTCAACCACCGCTTGGATCAATCCAGCACCACCACGTGGAATGAGCAAATCTAGATAGCCCTTAGCCTTCATCATAGCAAAGCTAGAAGCTCGACTCGTATCTTGGATCAGTTGAAGAAGATCTGGATGGAGTCCGCCTTCTTCCAATCCAGCCTTGAGGGCTGTCACGATCGCTTGAGCAGAATGAAAGGCGTCCTTTCCAGTACGAAGGACCACTGCATTTCCACTCTTGATGGCAAGCGCTGCAGCATCTGACGTTACATTTGGACGGCTTTCATAAATGATGCCAATAACACCCATGGCGACTCGAACTTTCTGGATTTCAAGGCCATTTTCCAAGACTTCAGTATCCAGCACTTCCCCAATCGGATCTGGCAGGTCTATTAAAGCACGAATTCCTTGTGCCATACCGGCAATCCGCTCTTGATCAAGAAAGAGGCGATCCAGCATGACTTCAGAAATCTTGCCGCGTGCTGCTTCCATATCGATTTGATTGGCTACTAAAATGGCTTCCGTCGCTTTCAAAAGCTGGCTAGCCATGGCCTCCAAAGCCTGATTTTTAAGAGCTGTACTGGCTGTATTGATGCTTTTCTTAGCTGATCTCGCTAAGGCTAATTGTTCTTGTGTTGTTCCCATACGTTGTCCTCTAGAATTCTGTAAAGAGTAAGTCAATTTCAGGAGTTACCGAGATCCAGTCATCCCGGTGGATGAGGATTCCCTTGGCTTTTTTAGATTGGAGTAGATCGCGCACAGCTGATTGGCCGAGACGGACCTTGCCTTTTCCTAGTAATTGACCAGTCTCTTGATGATAGACGCTGACGATATCATGATAAGAAAAATCTCCTTCTGCCTTGGTCACACCAGAAATCAATAGACTCTTTCCATGATCCAACAGGGCTTCCGCTGCTCCAGCATCCACCCAAACGGCTCCTTTACTTTCTGCATAAAAGGCTAGCCATTGTTTCTGGGTTTTTAAGCCCTTGTCCTCTGCAAGGAAGTAACTGCCATCCGCTTGCTCTTCTGCTGCTTCGATCAAGGCATCAGACTTGAGAGACGAGCAAATATAGACAGGAACCCCTGACTCGGTCGCAAGGGTCGCTGCCTTGAGTTTGGTCAACATACCGCCAGTTCCATTGCTACTGCCAGCACCACCAGCCATCTCGATCATCTCGCGAGAAATGTATTCGATTCGATCCAAGCGCTTAGCTGTTGGATCCTGAGAAGGATTGGCTGTATAGAGACCATCGACATCCGTTAAAAGCACCAAAAGATCAGCTTGAACCATGGCTGCAACCTGCGCACTCAAGGTATCATTGTCACCTACTTTTAACTCGGCAATCGAGACCGTATCGTTTTCATTGATAATCGGAATGGCCCCACGATTGAGCAAGACAGAAAGGGCCTGGTGGGCATTCTTATAGCGGCGTTGATCCGCAAAGTCATCCTGGGTCAACAAAATCTGCGCAGAAACAATGTTGCGTAAGAGCAGGTTGGCTGTATATTCTTCCATCAGTAAGCCTTGCCCAACTGCCGCAGAGGCTTGCTTGTCTGCCACCTTAGTCGGCCGTTTCTTAAAACCAAGGGCGCCAAACCCAGCAGCAACCGCCCCTGATGAGACCAAGATCAACTCATGGCCCGATTCGTGTAAGAGAGCCAACTGCTGGGTAATGACCTTGACCTTCTGTCTGGAGAGACTCCCATCGGGATTGGTCAAAGACGAGGTCCCTACTTTAAAGACGATTCGTTTTGCTTTCATCTCTATTTTTCTTTCTAATACTATTTATTTCGTATGTAATGAAAGTGACTGAATCTCCATTCAGCCATCTTCACTATCCTTTTCGAAGGTCTTCCAGCGTTTTCTCAAAGATCGCTGGCACTTCTGCCGTAAATTCCAAGGTCTCTCCTGTACGAGGATGGGTAAAGCCGAGTGTCCGCGCATGCAGAAACTGTCCTTGTCCTTTGAGTGTCTTCTTAGGACCATAAGCAGGATCTCCAGCTACTGGATGGCCGATATAGGCCATGTGCACCCGAATTTGGTGGGTGCGACCGGTCTCCAGTTGCAACTCTACCAAGGTGTAATTTCCAAAGCGCTCCAAGACTTGAAAACGGGTCACTGCAGGTTTTCCTTTCGCCGTCACTGCTTGTTTTTTCCGGTCCTTTTCACTGCGACCAATTGGTGCTTCGATCATGCCCCGATCGTTCGGAAGATTGCCATGGACAATGGCCCAATACTTCCGGAGAGATTTTTTGTCTTTGAGTTCCTCTGCTAAGGCGACGTGGGCTTGGTCATTTTTTGCGACCATCAAGAGGCCTGACGTGTCTTTGTCAATCCGGTGGACGATCCCTGGACGCAATTCTCCATTGATCCCTGAAAGGTCCTTGACATGGTATAAGAGCGCATTGACCAAGGTCCCGCTGGTATGACCCGCACTGGGGTGAACAACCATACCCTGTGGCTTATTGACCACCACAACATCCTGGTCCTCATAGACGATGTCTAAGGGCAGATCTTCTGCTTCATAGCTGACCTCTTCCACTTCTGGGACTTCATACTGGATGATATCTCCTTCTTTGACCGTATACTTAGCTTTTTTCACGGTTCCATTGACCAGAACTTTTCCTTCTTTGATCTGCTCATTGGCCACAGCTCGTGACAAGGGAGTCAAATCCGCCAAAGCCTTATCCAGTCGCGCACCGGCTACTTCGATTTTAATTTCCATGCGTTTCCTCTTTCAACATCAGGATCAGGAGCAAGAAAACTCCAACTGTCAAATAACTATCTGCTACATTAAAAATGGCAAAATTCATAAAATCCAGGTGGAACATATCGACTACAAAGCCCTGACGCAGGCGATCGATAAAATTCCCCAATCCACCCGCAATCACCAAGGTCAAGCCTGTCACCATCCAAAGCGATCCCTTGAGGTGCTTATAGAGATAGTAAAAGGCCCCCACCATCACGACTAGCGTGATGAGGGTAAAGAACCATTGCTGATTTTCAAGAAGCGAAAAAGCTGCACCTGTGTTTTGAAGATAAGTCAGACTGACCACATGGGGAATAAAAGACTTGACGACACCCAGTGGAATGTTCTTCACCACATACCATTTGACCAGCTGATCCAGTAGGACCAAAAGGACGATCGCTACTGGGACCATTGTTTTTCTCTTCATTTCTTACCTCTTTTGATCAAAATATTCTACCATGACCTCGACAAACTTCTCTGCTACAGGAGAGAGATCCATCTCTTCGCGTTTGACATAGACCATTTTATTGTCTAAGTTGTCTTCCAAAGGAATCACGGTAATGCCATTCACGGACTGGCTATCCAAAAAGCCAGATCCCGTCGCATAAGCATCCGTCCGCTCCAAGATTCCATTCAAGGTAGCCCGGTCGGTCACATTGAACATTTGTGAGCTCGAGCTGGTATCGACAAAGTTCTCTGAATAATAGAGGTACTCATCTTTTTCTTGGGTAAAACGAACAGTTGGCAACTGAGCTAGATCTTCCATAACCAGTTTTTTCTTCTTAGCCAAAGGATGTCCTTTGCGAAGATAAATATGAGTCTGAAAAGGAATCAAATCCACTACTTCAAGCCCTAATTTATCGACCCGTTGCATAATCCCCTTGGTATTTTGACGATTGAGATAAATAATCCCCAACTCACTATGCCCTTGAGCCACTTCGTCCAAAATTTGAACCGTCGTTGATTCAAAGATGCGGAAGTTTTTATTTTCCGGATAGCGGATCGAGAATTCCGTCATCAAAGGTGGCAAGAAGTCATAGTGTTGACTAGAAATAGAGAATTCTTTCTTCTCTTCTTCAGGACTGGCATATTGATTTTGAAACACATCAAACCCTTTGACCACGTCCTGCGCTTTTTCATAAAATTCCATTCCCCGACGGGTCAAAAAAGTCCCAGAACTGGTCCGACGAAAAATCTTAAACCCCAGTTCTTTTTCCAGATCTCTGACGGAGATGGACAAGCTAGGCTGACTCACATACATTTTTTCAGCAGCCTCACGAAAAGTACCACTGTTGGCAATCGCCACTACATATCGTAATTGTTGTATATTCATTCTATTTTCCTTATTACAGTATCGATCTATTATACCATAAATTAGGGGCTGAAAGAAGAGATCCGTTTAAGAGACACTCATCAAGTGAAAATAAAAAACTGGAACTAAAACAGTTCCAGTTGATACTTATTCAATCACTTGGCTTTCAGCTACTTTCTTGTACCAATGAGCCGATTTCTTTGGATAGCGCTCTTGGGTTTCAAAGTCCACATAAAAGAGACCATAGCGTTTTTCATAACCATTAGACCAAGAGAAGACGTCCATGAGAGACCAGATGAAGTAACCTTTGACATTAGCACCATCTGCAATCGCATCAGACAAGACCTCCAAGTGTTGCTTCACATAATCAATCCGGCCATCATCGTAAACAGTGTTGTCCACAAATTCATCTTTGTATCCAAGTCCGTTTTCAGTGATGTAGATCTTCTTGTAGTTTGGATAATCTTTCTTGACACGCATGATTTGGTCATACAAACCTTGAGGGTAGATGATCCAGTCCCAATCAGTACGAGGTACATAGTCAGGAGCTACACGACGTCCAACACCTTTGATTTGGTATTTAGAGCTTCCTTTTTCCCCTTTACCGTTGTGGATGATTTCAGTTTCACCATCAAAGGCTTCCATCCAGTCACTCATGTAGTAGTTAATTCCAAGGAAGTCGTTTAGATCTTTAGCTGCTTCAAGTGCTGCAAAGTCTTCGTCCCGAAGATCCAGACTACCACCATTAACTGAAAGAATGTGGTTTACCCCTTCCATGGTTTCATCTGAATAATGACCGAGGTAAGTAGCATCCAAGATAAATTTGTTGTGAATGATATCTTCCAACTCAGCAGCACGTACGTCTGCAGGATTTTTAGGATCCAATGGATACTTAGTTGGAAGAGCATGAACAACCCCGATTTCACCTGTATACCCTTTGTCTTTGTACAATTTCACAGCACGTGCATGAGAAACCATCATATTGTGGTGTGATTGGAAGACTTTGGCAAGGTCATATTGAATACCTGGTGGGAATTTACCTACTAAGTATTGACCATCACCGATTGGGCCAATTTCATTGAAGGTTGTCCAGTAGTTGACTTCTGGGAATTCTTCAAAACAGAAGGCAGCATAATCTACAAAGTGTTCGATATTTTCACGATTCAAGAAGTCTCCATTTGAGTGAAGAGCTTCAGGAGTATCAAAGTGGTGAAGAGTTACGAATGGTTCTACATGACGTTTATGGCATTCTGCAAATAACTTATGATAGAATTCTACCCCTTTTGGATTGACTTCACCATAACCAGTTGGGAAAATACGCGACCAGGCAATGGAAATCCGAATACCATTGACACCGTATTCTTCAGCTAATTGAAGGTCTACTGGATATTTGTGGTAGAAATCACTAGCAGGTTCTGCTGTATACCAATAGTTATCAGCTAAGTATTTGTCCCATGCAACAGGGCCTTTCCCATCTGTATGAGTAGCCCCCTCTGCTTGATAGGCGGCTGTAGCGCCACCAAAAATAAAATCTTTAGGAAGTGTTTTTGTCATTTTTTCACCTTTTTCTTGATTGGATCAAAGGAAAAGTGAGTGGAGAGGAGTTAGTGAGCCATCCATCTCCATCTCACTTATTCGTTCTTATTCTTCAAACTGCGCTTGAACAAATGCAAGGGCACCTTGTCCATCGCGGGTCAATTTAATGTATTGAGCACCTTCTGTCTTAGCCAGTTTGATACCTAGTTTATCTGTTTCTGCCTTCATGTCTTCATAGTTAGAAGCTACTTGAGGGGCTAGGATAACCAGGTCAAATTCTGGTAACATTTCACGGTGAGCACCGTAACCACCAGCAGCAGCCTTCACAGGAACATTGTATTCTGCAGCAGCTTTGTTCAAAGCATTTGCAAGAAGACCACTTGTACCACCACCGGCACAAAGAACCAATACGTTTGTTTCTTTTGTGATATTGTTTTGAGCTGGTTCATCTTCAACACCAGCTTTTTCAAGAATAGCATCTGCTTTAGCAGTGTTAAAGTTTGCAGCAACTTTTTCTTTCAAGCTATCGTTTGATTTACCTGAACGTTCTTCTTCAAGAATTTGTTCATCGTAAACTTTAACGAATGGGTAGTAAATGATCACGTCTACTACAACAAGAAGTGCAGCAAGGATGAATGAAAGTACTTGGAAGTTCGTACCAAGAACAATACCCAGAGGTCCAGGAGTTGTCCATGGTAGGTTAGAAGTAAATGAGTTCATTCCCAAGGTATCAACAAAGAATTTGAAGATCCATACGTTTGCAATTGGAGCAAAGATAAATGGAACAAAGAAGATTGGGTTCAATACCAATGGAGCACCGAACAAGATTGGTTCGTTAACACCAAAGAATGTTGGAACTACAGATGCACGTCCAATTGCACGGTTCCGTTTTGATTTCGTTAACCACATGAACATGAATGGAACGACAAGAGTCGCACCAGTACCACCCATAGTAACGATAAACATTTGAGTACCTGAAGTAAGGATCTTATCAGCGTGCATTCCTTGTTGAATCAAGTTCAAGTTTACTTCGGCATTTGCATAAGTAATCGCTGCGATAGCTGGTTCAACGATTGAAGGACCATGAATCCCTACGAACCAGAAGAAGGCGAAGGCACCAAAGATGATTGTAATTCCAAGGTAACCATCAGCAGCAGAGAATAGAGGAGCAAGAAGAGTACCGATTGATTCAGCAACCGTTACATGAAGGCTTGCTTTAACAACTAATTCAAGTGCATACAAGAGTACAACTGATAATGTAAATGGAATCAAGTCTTTAAATACTTGTGAAATATTTGGTGGAACCTCGTCCGGCATGCGGATGGTCACATTGTTTTTCACACAGACTTTGTAAACATTAACAGTAATGAATGCAGCAATAAAGGCTGTTAACAACCCTTTAGTCCCCATGAATGCTGTTAAGAATCCACCTTCTTTAGCAGGTTCGGCAGCCATGAGCAAGAAGCCAACCATAGAAGCCAACATTGTAGAAATGAAGTTGATTTGGTTAGTTGCTGGAAGGTCGCGGTTCATTGAATCAGTCAAAGCCTTAGCCGTTGTACCACCAACGAAGAAGGCCAAGATGCCCATAGAATAGCTATATGGAGTCATCAAGAAAGTTTCAATATCTTTAGACCAATGGAATCCCCAAGCGTTTGGTACATACGCAATTAGGATGAAGATAGATGAGAAAAGGATAACAGGCATCCCTGCAATAAAGCCATCCCGAATCGCTCGCAAATATTTGTTTCGAGAAATCTTTTCAAAGAAAGGTTTCCCTTTTTCAATCAGTTCAATCAGTTTATTCATTATTTCGCTCCTCTTTTATATAGTTCAATCAGATGGTGAATCACGTCTTTTAATAGGATCGTTGTCATGAGATGGTCTTGACCATGCATCATGGTAATGCTATAGGGGATTTCTTCTCCTGCTGCTTCATGCGCTAGCATGGTCGTTTGAGATTTGTGAGCCTCAGCGATACAAGACCCTGCTTCTTCTACTAACGATTCTGCTTTAGCAAAATCACCATTTTCAGCAGCTTTTAAGGCTTCCACTAATTTTGATCGAGCGTCACCGGCATAAGCGACAATTTCAAACCCAAGTAATTGGACTTCCTCTTTATTCATGTTGGTTCCTCCTTATGATACCTTTTGAAAATTTTTATAATAGACGTTGAATATGCAAGGCTAAATAGACTTTTTCATTAGGAGATATCTTAGCTCCAGTCTGTTCAGCGATGGTTTGGTAGATCTGATGACTAATCTCATAAGCCTTTGGATAACTTAGCTGGATCAGTTGTTCCATCTCGCTCAATCCTTCAGGATCCTCTCTTCCCTTATCTAGGGAGTCAAGGAAATAATTAAGATGGATCATAAAGCGATCATAGAAATGACTGTTCTCTTCTTTTCGTTTCAATCCATTTTGAGCTAGTTTTTCTTCTACAGCTTTCAAAATCGCTTGGCGATCTTGGACATCAGGATCCTGCTCATGAATGACTTCCCCTTGTGCATTGATGAAGTGATAGGCGATACGATTCACTTCGTCATCAGGAAATTGATCCAAGAGCCGCTCTCGAAAGATTTCAATCGCTTCCTTTGCGATTTTATAGGGAATCGGATGCATAGCAGACGCATCAGGTAGATCACTGTGTTTGTATCTTCCCTGTTGAACCGCCTGGTAAGAACAAAAGATGTGATCTGTTAGTGTCACATAGATATATTCTTGAACAGGATAGGCATATTTCTTAGACAAGGTATCAATCACTTCATAAGTGGTTGTGATGAAATCAAGAGGAACATCCTTTAGAAGGGCCATAAAGTTTTCTCTTGATTCATCCGTGTTTAAACGAAATACTTTTTCGACCTTATCATCAGCTACTAGATCATGTTTCTTTTTCCCAAAAGCAATCCCACTCCCAACAACAATTAACTCTTGTTGAAGCTCATTTTGAACCAAAGCAACATTATTGTTCATTGGATGGATAATACGATACATGAGGCTCTCCTTTGTAAAATTTGTTAAAAGCAAATAAAAATGACCACGAAGCAACTGAAAAAACTAGCTTATGCTAATCATTCAATCTACTTGTGGTCACGCCTAATCTAACTTAGTAACGCTCACTGCTATTTAACTTATGAACTTATTCTATCATATGTTTTTTATTTTGTAAACCCTTACAGCGAAAATTTTTAAACATTTTTTATAAAAAATAAACAAAGCCTAAAAATAATGCAGAACATTGGAAGGAATTTCTTCCTTCCAATGTTCTAACTGTTGCTTTAGGAGGCAATCTTCATTTGGATCTTATACGCGTTCTGTCCAAGGTGTTGCTACTTTAGCCAAGACTGCGTTCAATTCTTCAATATTTTGACGACCTTCTGTACGAAGCCATTCACGAGCAGCTGCTTCTCCATCTTTGATGTAAGCTTCTACTGAACCTGCCCATGTTGCACGTCCACAAAGAACACCGTTGAAGTTGGCACCTGATGCATGAGCAAATTCCAAAGTTTCTTGGAAGAGTTTTGCGGATACACCAGCACTGAGGTAGATGTATGGAAGGTTGGTTGCTTCTTCTTGTTCTTTAAAGAAGGCAGCAGCTTCTTCACGACTATAGACAACTTCACCTTCTCCAAATCCTTCCACGTAGTTGACATTGACGGGAACTTCTACTTTCAATACATCGATATTGAAACGAGGATCTGAGAAGACTTTCATAGCTTCAATGACTTTACGAGGTTTTACTTTTGCATATTCAGCAGAGGTTGCATCTGCAATTCCTTCGTCATAAGCCAAGATTTCAAGGAAGAATGGAATGTCTTCTGCCACACATTCTGAACCAATGCGTTCGATATAAGCTTGTTTTTCTTGGTTGAGTTCTTCTGCACTATCTACATCATAGTAGAGCAAGAATTTCACAGCATCAGCACCTTGTTCTTTAATGCGTTTTGCTGACCAAAGGTTCAAGCAGTCAGGCAAACGTTTGGTGCTAGATGTATCGTAACCAGTCTTTTCGTATGCAAGCAAGAGCCCAGCATCTTTGTCCAAGGCTTTCGTAGCAGGCAACCCATATTCTGGGTCCAACAGCATAGAGGAAGCATATTTTGTCAATTCATCTGCTACAAGAACTTTCAATTCTTCCATTTGTGCTACAGTTGGCTCAGTGTCTTGGTATTTGGCCATCAAGCGTTTCAAAGCTCCACGTTGGTCGAAGGCCAAAGCTGAAATAACACCGTCTTTTGTACTAAGACGTTCCAAATAGTTGCGTTTTTGTTCTGTTAATACCATTTTATACCTCTTTTACGATTAATTGTTGATACAAGGCATCATAGTGCCCCATGTTGACATGTCCTGTTTGTGCTTCTTGCGCATTTAACATTCCAAGAACATTTGCTTTCTTGAGCAAGTCTGCGTCACTCTCATGATGATAGAGACCAGATGCAATCCCTGCAACAGTCGAATCACCAGATCCGACTGGATTGACGACATCGATCTTAGGAATATCTACCTTATAGAAGACATCCCCATGCTTAGCGAAAGCGCCATTTGCACCAAGGGAGACAATCACCCATTCGATGCCATCAAAGAGAGAATCCTGAAGAACTTCTTTTAAGTCTTCCACATTCTTACTCACTTCTTTTCCTAACAACTGTGATAATTCTTCATTGTTTGGTTTAATGACCGTAGGCTTAACAGCTGCTTGAATGGCAGCTTCTAAAGAAGCTCCCGAGCAATCGAGTACGACTGGTTTCCCAGCTTCCCTTGCAACCTTGACAAGGCTAGCATAGTAGTCCACTGGTAAACCAGCAGGAAGACTTCCAGAGATGGCTACAACCTCTACTTGTTCAACCAAGTGACGATAATGGTCGACAAAGTCTTGCCCTTCTTTCTCAGAAATGGTTGGACCTTTTTCTAAGATTTCTGTTTGCTTGCCTTCGTGAAGGATGGCGATACAATTTCGTGTATCTCCAGCAATTTCAAAGAAACGTTCCTCTATTCCTTCTCCTAAATGATCGAGAATGAATTGCCCCGTTTGACCACCAAGTAGGCCAGTCGCTGCCACTGGATCCTTAATCTCAGAAAGTACACGGGTAACATTGAGACCTTTCCCACCAGCTGTCTTACTCACCTCAGCCACACGATTGACTGTATCCAACTGGAGTACATCCAAAGGATAAGAAATATCAATCGAAGGGTTCAGCGTGACCGTTAATATCATACGTCACCTCTTAGTCGTGGTATTCACCACGGTCCCATTTTTCAAGGAATTCTATAAAGAAATCAGCATCCGCTTGATGAGCATTATGGGTTTCCACATGTTGGATCTTAGCGATCAATTTTTTATTTTCTTCAGTTGGTTTGTATTCAGCGTGAATGAATGCTTCAATGATATCGCACATGAGCAATTCACCAGTAATTTTACCACCAAACCCGATGACATTTGCGTTCAATTCTTCTTTTGCATAAAGAGCAGTTGTCATATCGCGTACCAAGGCAGAACGGATACCTGGTACTTTGTTAACCGCATTGTTAATCCCAACACCAGTACCACAGATACAAACTCCAAGATCTGCTTGGCCACTTGCTACGGCTTCACCGACTTTCTTACCAAAGATTGGATAGTGGGTACGTGTATGGTCATAAGTCCCAAAGTCGAGCACTTCGTATCCTTTTGATTTCAAAAAATCAGAAACAGCCATTTTTTCATTTGTCACAATGTGATCACAACCAATTGCAATTCTCATTTGAATTCTCCTCTCATTAGCACATCTTATTCAACATATCAACACGGATTTGGTGACGGCCACCGTCGTATTTACCATTGACGAAGCCTTTGGCAATGTTTTTCGCCAATTCATCTCCAACAATTTCAGCTCCCATGGTAATCATTCGAGAATTGTTGTGTCCACGTGTCATATAAGCAGACCGTTCATCTGAAACTTCTGCTGCTACCATTCCTTTGATTTTAGTTGCAACCATAAATGGACCAGCACCGTATGCATCAATCACGATTCCAAGATTTTGATCGTTTTTGTTCACTTCACTCGCAACTGCAAGTGTCACATCTACAAAATCTTGACCTTCAGCAGTTACATCCACAACATCGAAGTTTTCTTTTACAAGAAACTCTTTCACGAGATCTTTTAATCTTAATCCTGCAGCATCTGCACCAATTACAATAGACATGTCCTGTCCTCCTTTTGTTCGTTTCAGCAAATGTCCCTGTTGTTAATTTTTCACAAAGGAACATTTTCTTACTTTTGATATTATATTACACCTATTTTGAACGAAAGTCAACATTAAATTGTTTATTTTCGAACATTTTTTAAAATAAAAACACCATATCCACAACAGATATGGTGTCAGTTTTCAAACTACATATGACGATTATTTTGCATTTGCAGCATATTCTTCGTTACGTTTGATCATTTGTTTTCTGTACCAAGCGAAGATTCCGATATAGAATGCCAAGAAGACAACTACACCAAGGATAGCTTTGATATCACCAGTTGTTGCGTTACCGATTGTCCAACCGAGCAATTTTTCAACTGGTCCTTCAAGTGTTGAGTGAGTGATCAATTGAGTAGAAGCTACCCCTTTAGGGAAGGCATCAACACTCTTAGCCAATTGAGTTGCAAATGGTGCAATCAATGTTCCTGAAAGAAGGAAGAGTGGCAAGAGAAGGCTTCCGAAGATGATCATACGGATCAATTTACCGCGTGTTACAACCAACAAGGCTGGAGTCACACCCATAGCGATGATACCTGCAAGTGGCAAGATACCATTTCCGACTTTAGAAAGAAGCACTGCTTCGATCAACATGATTGGTGCAAGTACGTTCGCACAAGCCCAGATTTCAGCACGACCAGCGATAAATGGCCAGTCCAAACCGATGTTGAATTTACGTCCTTGAAGACGTTTAGTAGCAACGTTTGTAATACCTTGTGACAATGGTTCTACCGCTGCGATGAACCAAGAACCGATCAATGAGAACAATTCCAAGCAGACACCGGCAGTCAAACCAAGGCTCAACCAACCTTTAATAACCAATTCCCATTTGGCAGCATCTGGGACACCAGCTACTGGATGTGGAGTACCCATGATACCGATGACGATACCAAGAAGGAAACCGATAAAGAATTTAGATCCCCAGAAACCGATCTTCTTGTTCAACTTAGCAGCGTCGAAGTCGTATTTATCAAGACCTGGGAAGAATTTGTCAAAGATTTTATCCAAGACCATGATGATTGGGTTCATCATGTAGTTCATGTGAGTTGAAGTCATAGGTGATGAACTTGGTGCATTCAAAAGATCATCAAATGTTGGTTTCATCAAGTCTGAGTTGATGATTTTCATAATCCCTACAAGGACAACTGCAAGAGTTGCCAAGAAGAGTGATAAACCTTGGCTGACACCGTTGTTGTCCGCATACCATTTGATCAAAAGACCAGTGATAGACAAGTGCCAGATATCGAAGATATCGACGTCAAGTGTATCAGTCTTCTTGATCGCAAGCATGATAACGTTGACGATCAACATAATCAACAAGAAGTAAAGTGTCCAGGCAGACCCCCAAGTGATGGTCGCAAGAGGTGCCCAACCAACGTCAGTGATATTCAATTGAATACCTGTGTTCTCAACAAATTTTGCAAGAGACGCTGAGAAAGCTCCATTCAACATACCGATGATGGCACCGATACCAGTAAGGGCGATGGCAAGTTTAATACCACCTTCAAGAGCTTTAGAGAATTTCACTCCAAACAAGAGAGCCAATAAAGTCAAGACGATCAACATGATGATCGGAGCACCCATGTCTAGGATGGGTTTGAAAAATTTATTGGCAAAATCAATAATGCCATTCATAATAAATCCTCCCGATTTATAATTTTTTTGTAATTTACGGCATAAAGTGTTCCCAATTTTATCATTGGATAACGCTTACAAACTTGTTTAAAAAAATATTAACTTAATCCATGTTCTTTAATGGCAGCTTCGATGTTATCAAAGACTGGCGCACTCATCGCTGGAATACGGAATAAAATTGGTCCTGCTTCTACCACTGGAATACCAGGATCAAATCCCAAATCAGTTGCAGCAATTGGAGTAAAGATATCATAACCTGAAATCAAATCTTCATTGACATCTTTGACCATGACAGCGTCACAACGCACATCATAACCACGGTTTGACAACTCTTCTTCCAACGCATTCTTAATTTGGTGGCTAGAGTTAACACCTGCACCACAGGCAGCTAAAATTTTAATCATTTGGATGTCCTCCATTATAAATATTTACGAATGTTTTAGGAAATAGTTTCCGTAATGTATTGATAAAGCTTATCTTCACTATCTAATTTTGATAGAGCTTCGAGATTTCCATTGGATGTAAAGAAATCCATCAGCTGGGCCAAAATATTGGTTTGGCTTGAGCTTGAATTGTTGATAATGAAGAATAAAAGTGAAACTTGAACTTCCTTATCTGGAGCAATCATATTATGGAAGGTTACCGGTTGATCCAAACGAACCACGACCACATTCTCAGTGAGATTATGGACAATGTCAGTATGCGGGATCGCCACATTTGGTAAGTCCTTACCAAGAAATTCCATGTCTAATCCAGTCGGGAAAGACTTTTCACGCTCAATCAAAGCGGAACGATAGGTTGGTGTCACAATCTGTCGCTCTTCAAGTAAGCTTGCTACCTGCTCAAAGAGATCTGTTTGATCCTTGGCATGTAGGCAAAACACAAGATCTTTGTTAAAGAGTTGATTTAATCCCATTGTTGCCACCTCCTTATCTAACTATTTATTTATAGCTTCAGTATATCACTATATTGATTGATTGTCAATCTTTTTTTGTCTAGATTTGTTTATTTTTGTTTATATATTACTCTAAAGCGCTTTCTATCCGTCATTTTCCAACATCATTAAATCAGTAAAAAGAGAGTGGGACAGAAATCGGTAATTCGTTAGAATTCGATTTCGTCGTCCCACCTCCACACAGTTGAGTAGGGCTGTAAAAGCTGATAAAATCAGCGTAGTAGAGCCCACTCAACCACTGCGTCTTGCTCGACAAACCAAAAATAATTGAGAGGCTAGGACTTTTGTCCCAGCCTCTTGATCTTAAATGATTTTCGTATAAAAGCCGTACTTGTCTTTGATCTTCTTTGGAATGCTATCATCGGTAATAATGGCATTCAGATCTTCCACACGATAGAAACTGTAGAAGGAATAACTATCAAACTTGCTGTTATCAGCTACCACATATTTCTCTATCGCATTGTTCAGAATAATGGCATTGCCATTTCCTTCTTCTTCATTAGCTGTGGAGACACTATGGCCATCGATTCCATTCACCCCGATGAAGGCCTTAGAAACCTTGATTTCTTTCAAGAGTTTATTGGCAAATTGACCGACAAAGGTTTGTGTCTTCACCCGGTAGCGACCACCAACTAAGATCAGGTCATAATTTGGAAAATCCTTTAGCTTTTCAAAAATGGGGAGGGAATTGGTGACGATACTGATTTCCTTTCCGTCTAAATAGTCGCCGATAAAATCTGTTGTCGTACCAGACCCAATAAAAACGGTATCCCCATTTTCGATCAAGTCTGCACATTTTTTTGCAATGGTTCGTTTCTCATCAATATTGATGAGATTTTTCTCACTGTGAGAAGCCTCTAACAAACTATCTTTTACCTTTTTGTGGGCTCCACCATGTACACGAACTAAAAGACCTTGTTTTTCAAGATCGATCAGATCGCGACGAATGGTCATGTCTGTCACCCCAAAGAGTTCCTTGAGTTCTTTGACTGATACCACACTTTTTCGATCCAGTTCCTGAAGAATTTCAACATGTCTGCTATCTTTCATGGTACTACTTCCATTCCTACTATATTTGTCTCTATTATACTACATTTTTCAAAAAACACAAATTCAAACATTATATTAACAGGAGTAAACATGATATTTTTAAATAAATAAAAGAAAAAAGCCTTCTGATAAATCAGAAAGCTTTCATTTTGCTATTTCTAGCTTCCTCACCTTTAGATCAGGCTCGGGACAAAAAGGTTTAGAAAACCTTTTTATTTTGCGATTGGGTAAACAGAAACTTGTTTTTTATCGCGACCTTTACGTTCGAAGCGTACTACGCCTTCAACTTTTGCGAACAAAGTATCGTCTCCACCACGTCCAACGTTCACACCTGGGTAGATGTGTGTTCCGCGTTGACGGTAAAGGATAGATCCACCTGTTACAGTTTGTCCATCAGCTGCTTTAGCTCCAAGACGTTTTGCTTGTGAATCACGTCCGTTTGATGTAGAACCTCCACCTTTTTTGTGGGCGAAAAGTTGCAAGTTAGCAAGATTCAATTTCAACATAATTGTTTTCCTCCATGTTAGTTTTCTGTGATAACTCTTGTTTGGACGAACTCTGAAGAGTTCTCCGATAAGTTTGCCATCCCTAAGAAAAATGATTCAAAGAATAGTTGGGTCATTTCTCTTTGATGTGGTGGAATATCTGTCGGGATTGTGACCCGAAGGAAGCCACCTTCTTCTTCGTTTAATTCTAGATCCGGTTCGTAGCCTGCAAATTTCTCAACAGAGTTGACAAAGTTAATGGCTAGAGTCGAAACCGATGCACACACGACATCAAAGCCATATTCACCGCTTCCAGCGTGCCCAGTGATTTCTGCACTCCTCAGCTCGCCATCTTCGGCTCGTTCAAAGACTGCTTGTATCATGTGTTCTCCTAAAAATTAAGCGTTGATAGCGTTGATGACAACTTTAGTGTAAGGTTGACGGTGACCTTGTTTACGGTGGCTACCTTTTTTAGGTTTGTACTTGTAAGTAACAACTTTCTTTTGTTTTCCTTGTTTTTCAACAGTTCCAACAACAGTAGCTCCTGAAACAAGTGGAGTTCCGACAACAGTGTTTTCACCACCAACAAGAACAACTTCGTTAAATGTAACTTCTTGACCAGCTTCAACGTTCAATTTTTCAACGTAGACTGCTTGACCAACTTCAACTTTAACTTGTTTTCCGCCAGTTTTAATGATTGCGTATGTGCTCATTATGCACCTCCTATGTATTTTTGGGTTTCCCCGTATTTTTGTGAAGACTCGCCTAGCATCGTGGGACGAACCACTTACTCTCATGGAAATGAGCGACGATGTTCGAGCGGTTGCACAGGCATGTGCATAGTCAACTCTCTAAGTATATCACTTCTATCAGACAAAGACAAGTATTTTTGCGCTTTGAAAGCGAATTTTCTTTGAAAAATCTATTTTTTTATCTTGTAGTTTAAGATCGCATTCAAAACCGGCTTTCATCTACTTATCCTTAAATTTAAAGTCATTGAAGCTCATTTTTGCTTTAGACGAATCGTTCATGCTCTTCATCTTTTCTTCTTGTTCCTTGGTGATTTTGATAGGAATGGCTGCAGCCGTATTGGGTTTCAACACCCCTGATTCGCTCACTTCATAGTCCACTGTGACATCTTTAAAAAGTGGCTCTCCATCATATTCCAAATTTAGAACAAAGGATCCATCACGATCGATGGTTGTGGTGGTACGATTCACGATAAAGAACAAGGCGAAGCGGTTTTCCTCATTTCCAAAGGTATAGCCTGGGAAAAAGACAAATAATTTTCCTGGTTCTCCAAGCGTTGGATGTTCCTTGATAAATTTTTCAGATGCTTCCAGGACTTCGTTGTCCTGATCTTTGTACTGGTCGGCTCTGACAAATGTGAGGGGTTCTTTTTTACTGCTGGTTGACTGGCTGGTCTTTTCTTCTTTTTTCGGGCCAGTAAATGATACTTTAACACAGCCTGTCAACAGAAGCAAACTTGTCATTAAAACGATAACTTTTTTCATTTTGTCTCCTTTAAGTTGGTTAGAAAAAGAGGCTGGATACTCCCAGTCTCTCCTATAGCAAATCCTCGATCAGGTCATCGACCTCATCTTTTTCTGCTTTTGGTGTGATCTCTGTTACGATGATTCCTGCTACCGCACGCTCAACCAAAGCTTCCACATCCATCCGTTGCTCATACTGCTCCGCATTTTTGAGTTTCGGATTCGTCTTTGGACGATCCGGTGCAAAGATGGTACAACAATCTTCGAATGGCTGGATAGAAATTTCAAAGGTATCAATGGCTTGAGCAATATCGATGATTTCCAATTTGTCCATGGTCACCACCGGACGGATAACCGGCGTATTGGTCACTGCATTGATGGCCTGCATACTCTCTAAGGTTTGGCTAGCCACTTGTCCCAAGCTTTCACCATTGATAATCACCAAACCACCGCGAACCTCGCGAATACGGTCTGTAATGCGCATCATAAAGCGACGGGTCAAAGTCATGAGGTAAGCTTCTGGCGCTTTTGCCTTGATTTCCTCTTGGATCTCTGTGAAGGGTACCTCGATAAATTGGATATTGCCCCCAAACTTGGTCAACTTCCGTGTTAAGTCATGGGCCTTTTTAAGAGCACCTGGACTGGTATAAGGTGGGCTAGCAAAGTGAACCGCCTCGATATCCACTCCACGCTTCAAGGCTAGGTAACCAGCTACTGGAGAGTCGATCCCACCAGAAAGCATGAGCATGCCCTTGCCAGACGTACCAACAGGAAGGCCACCTGCTCCCTTAATGGTTTCATAAGAGATGTAGGCTGCTTCTTCCCGAATTTCAACTTGCAAGTTGATATCTGGTTTTTTCATCTGAGCTTGGATGGTTGGGATCGCTTCAAAGACCGCACCACCCAAGGTTTGGTTGAGCTCGCGACTATCGAGTTCAAAAGTGTGATCGCTACGCTTACTTGAGATTTTAAAGGTCAAGCCGTCCTTGTAAATCTCCTTCATAATCTCTTGCACCGCTGCTTTTAAGGCTGGCACTGATTTTTCAATCTTGTAAACAGGTGAAAAATTTTGGATTCCAAAAACCTGCTTGAGGGATTCTGCAACCGGCTCATAATCCGTCCCATGTAGATAAGCATGGGCCCGATCGCGGTCCGCTGTCACTTTGACAGCCGGATAAATAGATAAAACATCTTGGATATTATTGCGAAGTTTATTGATGAAACGCATGCGGTTCTTCCCTTTAGTAGAAAGCTCTCCATAGCGAATCATAATTTCTGAATAGGTTAAGGTCATATTGATTTCCTTCTAAAATTAACGTACTTTTCGTGTTTGTTCGTAAATCAGTTTGAACTTGGTCAAGAATTGCTCGACTTGGCTCATGTCATTTTCAAGGTCGAGACTCAAGCGAACAGCTGTCTGAGCGATACTCTTGTCCACTCCCATAGCAATCAAGGTACCAGCTGGTTTTCCAGCTTTGGACGAGCAAGCACTGGTGGTCGAGATGTAAATATCAAACTCTTCAAAGGCATGGACCACTACTTCTCCACGAACTCCTTTGATTCCGAAAGTCAAGATGTGAGGCGCAAAATGATCCTCGCCAGAAAAGATGGTGACATCTGGATAGTTGGCCAATTCTTTGCGGATGACTTCTTTCATCTGCTGGGTCTTGCTGGCAAAAGCTTCTTGGTTTTCCATAGCTAAGCGTAGGGCTTTTGCTGTTGCTGCGATCCCTGCCACGTTCTCAGTTGTCGAGCGCATTTCTTTTTCTTGACCTCCACCCGTTAAGAGGGGTGTGATCTTTTTGCCTTCTTTGATGTAGACAAAGCCAACTCCACGAAGACCATGGAATTTATGACTAGAGAAGGTCGCAAAGTCCACGCGCTCTGGTAGATAAACTTCTGTTGCTACCTTGGCTAAAGCTTGAACCGCATCGACATGGAAACTAATCGTTGGACGATCCTCTAGGAGAGCCGCAATTTCATGGATGGGCTGGATGGAGCCAATCTCATTGTTGACAGCCATGACAGAGACCAAGGTCGTATCCGGACGGAGAAGACTAGCCAAGGCATCCACTTTGACAAAGCCACGCGCATCCACTGGCGCATAATCTACTTCGAATCCCTGCGTCCTTAACCAATCAGCCGATTCCTTAATGGCAGGATGCTCGATGTCAGAGACAATGATATGCTTGCCATAAGGAGCTTTCTCAAAGGCGACACCCTTGAGGATCCAGTTGTCCCCTTCGGTCCCACCAGACGTGAAGTAAATTTCTTCAGCTTTCTTACCAATTAACTCTGCAATCTGTTTTCTAGAAGCCTCTAAAATACGAGTAGCTTGACTACCTAGATTGTGCAAACTAGAAGGGTTGCCCCAGATCCGTGTCGCTACTTCTGTATAGGTCGCAAGGGCCTCTGGATAAGGTTTGGTCGTTGCTGAATTGTCAAAATAAATCATGTCCTACGCATCCATCACTTTCTTTTTACGTAACTTCTATTTTATCATTTCTAACCGCTTGGGACAAGGATTTGATAAAGAGAGATGAGGTAAAATCACTCCATAAAATTCAGTTCTTTTTAGACATTTTTCAGAAAATGACTTATAATAAGAAAGTGTTAAAAAACAATTTTTGATAGAAAGAGAAAAAACATGTCACAATATTCAAGAAGCAACAAAAACCAAAAACCAGAGGATACTACAGACTCTAGACCCTCACGTGGTGAAAAAGTCAAACAAGGCCTATCACTATTTCAAACAGTTGTCGCCACGATTGCCAGTCTTTTAGGGATTATCGTCACTTCCTTTACCATTATGAGCCTGCTTAATAAAGACAATCAAAAAACAGAAGATAAACCATCTAGTAGCACCAGCGTCGTCGTGGTCCACGATAAGGGATCTGACTCCAGCGCTACAGATACCAATACAAATACCAATACGCAAACCGATTCAAGCAATACAGAAACAAGTTCACAAAAAGAAACCGATAGCTCATCCGCTACAGAAACCAGTTCACCTGCAGCACAAGACCAAGGTTCCACCGCAACAGACAGTGGCGCAGATACAGCATCATCCGGAACCAACTAAAAAATCAGTAAGGACAACCTTACTGATTTTTTTTTGCTACTGATTCCAGTTTTTTCTGATGTTTATAGAAAGCATCGATCTCATTGTCATACTCCCATTTGAGCTTCGAACGCTCTTCCTAAATTTGATCCAATTGTTCATATGGAAACTTTTTGGGTCTATATCTGTAAGCTGATTCTGCTAATGAAGCATATCGATTATCAAAACTGCTCAAATGCCAATTACTCAAATAATCTTCCCCCTACATTAATGTCGGATCCTATATACATCTCATCTAGATTCAATGTATTGTCCTCATTAATTGGGATATCTACTCCCCAACCCGATTCTTCAATATGATTTATACGTCCATAAACACTCATATAATATTCAGGAGTTGTCAGTCCACCATCACCCCATTGTGTATGATCCCAATCAATCTGAACGGATTCAACTTTTGAATTTTGTGCTTTGACTAAATCAATGACCTTCTGTTCGTGTTCTTTTAGGTAGTCCAGTTGTTCTTTTTTTATCTCTTCTTCTGTTTTTTGTACAACTTTCTTTGAGGATGAGGCCGTTACCTTCGGTTCGGGTCTTTTGGTCATGGTCATGATTTTTCCTCCAAGAAAAACGAGTCCTAGTATCGGTAACAAAATGATCAAAAATAGTTCCATTTGTCTCTTCATTCAATTCTCTCCAATCTACACACTTCGAATTGATCTATCAACTAATTTATTCGAAAATTCTTCCACCCATCCTTAAGTATTGGCCCAAAGACATCGTCTTTAAATTAATTTTGCCATCCTCCACGACCACATCAACTCGCCAACTGGATTCTGGATTTTGATTAATCCCTCCAAAAATGAGAATCATTTCGTCACCACCTTGAGGTGTTCCATTTCCTGCCACGCCCCACTCAGTTTCATCCCAATATATTTGGACAGATTCAACTTTTGGACTTTGAGCTTTGACTAAATCAATGACCTTCTGTTCGTGTTCTTTTAGGTAGTCAAGTTGTTTTTTCTTTATAGCTTCCTTTAGGTCTTTCGTAGATGAAACAGCATTCGTTTTTCCTTGTTTTGTATCATATTTATGATTTACGGTACATCCTCCTATACTTAGGAGCGCTTCAATTGAAGCAACTATTATCATGATTCTTTGACTTTTCATAAGTCCTCCTATCATTTTGTACAGATTATTCTTTTAAATGTCCACCTATCATTTCTGGATCTATTATGGACTCATAGCTCAAGTATTTTTGGAATCCTTTCCTCTTAATAGGTAGAATGATCTGTTGATTTTATTAAGGAAAATTTGAACCAGAAATTGAATCAATTGAAATTGGATTCTCAACATTTGGTTTTGGGACAATAAAGAATGAATAACCATTGAGTTCCTTATCATTTGCCCCATAGACCTTTAAACGGATGTCAAATCCAGATTCCGTAAAAGCACCACTATCTCCTACTTTCACACTATCCCAGTCATACTTGACCCGAACAACTTCTGGATCATTCGACTCTATGTAGTTCGTAATTTCGGACTCGTGTTTTTTTAAAAAGTCGACTTGCCTTTGAGTAACAGTTGCGGTATCTTCTTTAGTGGAGGAAGAGGTTGCAGTTTGTGCTTGTTTCGTATGAGCTTTTTGCTTTACACTACAACCTCCAATAATTGTGAAAATTAGCATTAAAGCTATTAACTTAAGTGTACATTTCATTTTACTTTTCATGCTTCCTCCTAACACTAATCCTTCTATTTACTTAGGAAAAAATTTTCCAGCCACCATTTTCCTCGATATAGATATCATTAAGCATGCCCATTTTTTGATAGTTGGTATGCTATTTTGATCTTCTAGGTAAAAATCAACGGAGAATTTTGTGTTTTTTAATTGATTAATTTTACCAGAAATAGATAAATTGTATCCACCACCCTGAGGTGTTCCATTCCCAGACTCTTCAATTACCATACTGTTCCAATCAATCTGAACGGATTCGACTTTTGGATTTTGAGCCTTCACAAAATCGACGATTTCTTGTTCATGTTCCTTGAGAAAAGCGATTTGTTCTTTTTTTATTTCTTCTTTTGATTTCTGTACGACTTTCTTTGAAGAAGTGGTTGTTATCTTCTGTTCTGGTCTTTTGGTTAGATGCATGATCTTTCCTCCAAGAAAAACCAGTCCTAGGATCGGTAACAGAATAATCAAAAATAATTCCAGTTGTCTCTTCATCTCTTCTTCTCCAATCCTTCCTTTCATGACTGGATGGGCCAGTCACTTTCCTTACTATTATAGCATCTTTCATTTGAATCTCAATCTAACTCACTAGTTAGAGACTATATGCAGCAATCATAAAAGAACTTTCGGCGTTCTTCTGGAATATAGGTAATCCTTTTTTACAAATAACACCTAGGTGTTGCTAAAAATTCAAATGTTGCATTTTTGTAGAGTATCTAAATATATAATGAAACTTTCCGCTGTGAGAAAAGTGCTAGAAACACCATTGTTTCTAGCACTCGGGAGTTTTGAAACTTTAGGTTCAAAACTAAGTCATGGAACTTCCTGGATTGCTGAAATCATCCACTGGATAATTTCACCTAACGTCCGTACTCACTTAAGGAAAGTTTCTAAAAAGAAATCATCTTCAAATAAAAAGGAACCCGAAGGTTCCTTTTGTGTTATTTTCGATACATCTTGACCTGAAGGTAAAGATCGTTATAGACTCCAAGCAATTTCTTGCCTAATTGTTGATAGACTTCCAAATGGTCCAGTGTTTCATCGCTTGGATAGAAGGCTTGATCATTTTGGATTTCTTTCGGCAACATGGCTTTGGCTTTTTTATTTGGCGTTGAGTAGCCAACATAAAGAGCATTTTTCAACGCATTTTTAGGACGAAGCATGAAGTTAATAAAGGCATATGCTGCTTCTTTATTTTTCACGGTTTTTGGAATGACAATGTTATCAAACCAAAGGTTGCTGGCTTCCGTTGGGACGACATAGCGAAGATCCTTATTGGCATCCAGCATTTGGCTAGCTTCTCCTGAGAAGGTAACCCCAATAGCTGCATTGTTTTGGATCATATAGCCTTTCATCTCATCGGCCACCAAAGCTTTGATGTTGGGTGTCAAGGTGTAGAGTTTATCTACTGCCTCTTGCAATTTCTTTGGATCCTTTTCATTGAGGCTATAGCCCAAGGTATTGAGACCAATTCCCATGACCTCACGCGCACCATCGTACATCATGATGTCATTTCTGTACTCTTCACGCCAGAGATCTGACCAATGTTCCGGAGCATTTTTGACCATCTTGGTATTGTAGATAATCCCCAAGGTACCCCAGAAATAAGGTACTGAATATTGGTTACCCGGATCAAACGATTGGTTCAAGAGTTTTGGATCGATATTTTCCATCCCTTTGATCTTGGATTGGTCCAACTTTTCAACCAGATGTTCATCCATCATCTTGGCAATCATGTATTCACTAGGTATCGCAATATCGTAGGTAGTTCCACCTTGCTTGATCTTAGTGTACATGGCTTCGTTGGAATCAAAGGTATCATATTGCACCTGAATCCCTGTTTCTTTGGTGAATTCCTTGAGCAAGTCTGGATCGATATAATCTCCCCAGTTGTAGATGACCAGCTTGTCACTATTTTTGGTATTCATGCTCGCTTCGATCTGGTGGCTAATTCCCCAGAGGACCAGAATGACAAGGACAATCCCAGTTAGGAATGAATAAAGTTTTTTCATGCTGCTTCCTCCTTTTCACGAGTAATAAAGTAGTAACCGATGACCAAGAGCACACTAAAGAGAAAGACAAGGGCAGACAAGGCATTGATACTGAGGGAAATTCCTTGACGGGCACGTGAGTAGATCTCTACAGACAAGGTTGTAAAGCCATTTCCAGTTACAAAGAAGGTCACGGCGAAGTCATCAAGCGAATAGGTAAAGGCCATAAAGTAGCCCGCAATGATGGCTGGTGTCAGATACGGCAACATGATCTCTTTGAGCATTTGCACTTGGGTAGCTCCCAAGTCATAGGCTGCATTGACCATATCCCGGTTCATTTCCTTAAGGCGCGGCAAGACCATCAAGACCACAATGGGAATCGAGAAGGCCACGTGACTAGCCAGAACAGAAAGGAAACCTAGCTGGTACTTCACCGTCGTAAAGAGAATCAAGAAGCTGGCCCCGATCATAACGTCTGGCGCTACCATAAGAATGTTGTTAATGGAAAGCAATGGTCCTTCTAGCTTCTTCTTAGATTGATAAATATAAATGGCTCCAAAGGTTCCGATCACCGTCGCAATCAAGGCTGACAAGAAGGCCAACAGGAAAGTCTCTGATAAGATCAGCATCAGGCGACTATCTGCGAACAACTCATTGAAATGCTCAAGTGTGAAGCCAGTAAAGGCATTCATATCTCCCCCTTCATTGAAAGCATAAAAGATCAAATAAAAGATCGGAAGATAGAGGATCAGAAAGACGAAACCTAGATAGAAATGAGATACTTTTTTCATCGTTCTCTCCTTTCTCTCGTTGCCCACATGGTTAAGAGCATGGCAAGGATCAGAACAACTCCGATGGTAGAACCCATTCCCCAGTTTTGTGTTGTCAGGAAGTGCTGTTCAATCGCAGTCCCCAAAGTAATGACCCGGTTTCCACCGATCATCCGTGTCAACATGAAGAGACTCAGACTAGGAATAAAGACAGACTGCACACCTGAGCGGACACCATTCATGGACAAGGGGAAGACCACACGACGGAAGGTATCCCAACGATTGGCACCCAAATCATAGCTGGCATTGATCAAGTTTGGATCTAAGTCATCTAAGACATTAAAAATCGGCAAGATCATGAAAGGCAACTCGATGTAGCTAGCTACAAAGATAAAGGAGAAATCGGTAAAGAGGATCTGCTGGGGAGCGACTCCGAGAAAGCTTAAAAAGCTATTGATAGAGCCATTTTGACCAAAGATTCCGATAAAGGCATAGGCCTTGAGCAAGAGATTGACCCAGGTCGGCAAGACGATCAACATCAACCACAACTGCCGGTGTTTGAGAAGCGTCAAAAAGTAAGCAGTCGGGTAGGAGATCAAGAGCGTCACCAAGGTGACAATTCCGGCATAAAGGACCGAATTAAAGCTCATCTTTAAATAAGTCAGATTTTGCGAAGTAAAGAACTCTTTGTAGTTTTCAAGTGAAAACTGCCCTTCAACGTTAAAAAAGGATTGAAAGATAATCATGACTACAGGAGCCAAGACAAAGAGAAAAATCCACAAGAAATAGGGGAGGATAAATAGATTAGAGGTTGTTTTCTTCATCTCTTTCCTCCTCAATGGCATTAATCAAACCAGCTTCTTGCTCTTCCACTTCAACGTACTCTTCGATCCGTGCATCGAATTCTTCTTCGGTTTCATTGAGACGCATGACGTGGATATCTTCTGGTTCAAAGTCTAACCCAATGACTTCTCCCACGATGGCCTTACGAGTGGAGTGAATCATCCACTCATTTCCCAAATCATCATAGGCAATGATCTCGTAATGTACTCCACGGAAGAGCTGGGTATCCACCTTTACTTGGAGCTTGCCTTCTTCAGGAAGAGTAATTTGCAAGTCTTCTGGACGAATGACGACTTCAACTGGTTCATTTGGACGCATCCCCCCGTCGACCGCTTCAAAGCGTTTGCCATTAAACTCAACCAAGTAGTCCTCGATCATACGGCCGGAAAGGATGTTGGACTCCCCGATAAAGGTCGCTACAAAGTGGTTGATCGGTTCATCATAGATATCAACTGGTGTACCAGATTGGACGATCTCTCCTTCATTCATGACAAAGATCCAGTCACTCATGGCAAGGGCTTCTTCTTGGTCGTGAGTGACAAAGACAAAGGTAATGCCCAAGCGTTGTTGCAATTCTCGCAACTCATACTGCATGTCTGTTCGAAGTTTCAAGTCAAGTGCAGACAAAGGCTCATCTAAAAGGACCACTCGTGGTTCATTGATAATAGCCCGTGCAATAGCTACCCGCTGACGTTGACCACCCGATAGTTTTTGGATCGAACGTTTTTCATATCCTGCTAACTGGACCATTTTCAAGACTTCTGAAACCCGACGTTCGATCTCAGCCTTGTCCAGCTTTTTCAAACGAAGGGGAAAAGCCACATTTTCAAAGACCGTCATATGCGGAAACAGGGCATAGGACTGAAAGACGGTGTGGACATCCCGCTTGTTAGTAGGGACATCATTGATCCGTTCCCCATCAAGGTAGACATCTCCAGAGCTAGCATCTAAAAGACCGGCAATAATATTAAGGATAGTTGATTTTCCTGATCCAGATGCACCGAGCAGGGTATAGAACTTCCCTTCTTCCAATTCAAAATTGATATCCTTTAGGACAACGGTTCCGCTATCTTCAAAGACCTTTGTAACATTTTTAAACTCAATAATTGGTTTTTTCAATTCACATAAATTCCTTCTTTACTACGATTACCAAACTGCTTTTCAAACGAAAACGCAGCGGCTGACAGGAAAACCTGTCAGGCCACCAATACCTCTCGGGGACTTACTAGACTGCCCCACCTATTTACGGTATCGATAGGCACTCACCCCCTTTCCGACTGATGCTATCGATGTTTGCTCTATCAATTGTTCTTCAATACTAACGTTCTTAGGCTTGACCGATAATACGAACTTCTGGTTCTAAACGGACGCCTGAGTGAGCTTCTACTGCCTCAATGACATAGGCGATCAGGTCTTCGTAGTCCTTAGCTGTTCCATTGTCCACATTGACCATAAAGCCAGCATGCTTTTCAGAGACTTCAACACCACCGATTCGATAGCCTTTTAAGCCTGCCTCGCTAATTAATTGACCAGCGAAATGGCCCACTGGACGCTTAAAGACAGATCCACAAGAAGGGTATTCAAGGGGTTGTTTCAACTGACGAAGATGGGTCAAACGCTCCATCTCCTGTTTGATTTGCTCGTGATTGCCTGGAGACAAAGCAAATTTGGCAGAGATGACGACAGCACCTGTCTCTTGAATCTTAGAATGACGGTAACCGAAAGCTAGTTCACTCGCTGACAGAGTTTCGATTTCCCCTTCCTTGGTTAAGACCTTACAAGATACAAGGACATGAGCAATCTCTCCTCCATAGGCTCCTGCATTCATAAAGACAGCACCACCAACACTGCCTGGAATGCCACTAGCAAACTCAAGACCTTTCAAACTATGATACAGGGCTACATGAGTCGTTTCGATGAGTTTTGCCCCTGCTTCTGCTTCGACCACATAACCATCCACACTGATATCTCGCAAGCGATCAAACATAATGACAAATCCCGGTATGCCCCCATCTCGGACAATAATATTCGAAGAATTCCCCAGGACCATCCATGGAATTTGTTCTTGGTTTGCAAATTGGACGATGCGTTTTAATTCGTATTGGTTGCGAGGAAAGGCTAAAAACTCAGCATTCCCCCCTACCTTTGTATAGGTATAATGTTTTAATGGTTCTTGAAAACGGATATCAATCCCTTCAAGAATTTGATTCATTTCTTCAATCATCTTTCTGTCTGTTCTCTCTCTATATAAAATACAAACTATTATACCAAATTTTCGACTATTTTTCGACCCTAAAAAACAAAAGAAGGCCCATAGTATTCAGGCCTTCCTTTTACCATTTATTATGCAATTTTACGAGCGATAGCACGATTCTTTTGTCCATCCAGAGCTGATTTGACCGAAATCCAAGCACCACCAAGAGTAAAGACAGCTAAGAGTGCTAGATTCAAGTAAAATTTATCAGGGACATCCCCTGAGAATGTCGCTTCATTGAGAAGCGTCCAGGACATATCAAATGGCAAATCCAGTTCACTCATAAGCGCCAAAGTATAATCTAATTGGTTGACCAAAAAGACGGTCAAGACCATCAAAATAGCTGAAACTACCACACCTTTTTTAGTCAATTTCTTACCAAGGATCTCATAACCTTTGATAGTACAATAACCGAGGGCAGCACCTGCCAAAACAGATACATAGCCAAGCCGTGCTACCAAGAGGGCAACGGCTCCACCGATGATCACACCGATCACAGCCCCTACAATCCCTAAGAGGAAGTTTTCTTCCCGCGCTTCATAAGCCTCCACCGTGTCTTGCACTTCGGCTTGGTAAGCTCTAAAGGTTGCATCGTCGATTAAGAAGATCGCATCTCCAATTTGATACAGACCGATTGGTCCTTCCTCACCCGTTTCTGCATTCACTTGCACAAATTGGTGGTTAAGTAAGAAATCAACAATATCTTGGATAGCTGTCCATAAGGTTTCGACAGCCTTCCCTTTGGTCATTCCGCCCTTGACGACGATCGAGGTCAAGTAACCATCAAAAGAGATGGCATTAATGGCTTTTGATTGTTCTTTTAGTTCATTCCAAAGAATCTCGCTATCTTCGATTAAGTCTCCTTCAGAACCTTGTTTCACACTGAGTGAAATGGTAAATACATTCTTGGTTTGAGCGCCTTCAATGACTAACAAGAAGCCTTCACGCTCTCCATACATCACACGGGCTTCGCCATCAAATTGCAGCCCAAGATCGGTAGCAATACTATATAAATATTCTGGTTTCATGTTTTCCCCCCTAAACTTTCGGGAAAGCTTGAGCTTTTTCCCATACAATTCCCATTCTACCATAGGAGAAGCAAAAAGGACATATACATTCGTATACATCCTTCTTTCATTTGTGTTACATTGAGGTTTATTTCTCAACACGAACGCCAAAAGTGTCGATTTTAAGTTGGAAAATCTGACCATCTAGCCCGAGTTTTTCGAGAGCTGCGACAAAGGCTGCTGTATGATCTGGCGCTAAGAGGTTCATGATCGTTGGGCCTGCTCCCGACAGATAGGTGGCGTAAGCCCCATGCGCATGCGCGACTTCTTTGACCTGAGGAAACTCTTTGACAAGAGATTGACGGTAGCGTTCGTGGAAATGATCAGACTCGATGGAGCGACCAGCCGTCAGTAAATCTCCCTTGAGGAGAGCTGCGATAGCGACATTGGCTACGCTACTAGCTGCAACAGCTTCCTTATAAGACCATTCTTTCGGTAGGACATTCCGACTATCACTTGTCTTCAATTGGTAGCTCGGTACAAAGGCCACAAGGTCACAGGTTGGAAAGTCAGCTGTGACATATTGGACATCTTCACCGATGTAGCTCGCGATGACCATATTCCCAAAGATAGCTGGAGCTACATTATCCGGATGACCTTCGATCTCGGTCGCGATGCGCAGTTTCTCAGCATCTGATAGCTGGAGGTTAGCTAATTGGTTGGCCAATTCAATCCCTGCGACAATGACAGAGCTAGAAGAACCAAGACCACGCGCCAAAGGCACTTCACTAGTCATCTTGATCCGATGAGGCTGCATATCCGTTGAGATAGAAAGGGCTGTTGAGAGCAAGAGGTTTTTCTCGTCTGTCGGAATCCCTGCTCCAAGATCATGCTCAATAAACCAAGCATCTGCTGGTTCAAGGACTTCAATGGTCAAATAGCGAGTCACGGCAATCCCAACAGAATCAAATCCTGGCCCTACATTGGCACTGGTTGCTGGAACAATAATTTTCATGCTTATTCTCCCAAGACCTTAAAGGTATTCAAGAGTTCGAAATTCGCCTCTGAATCCAATTTTTCAACCAAGTTCTTGAATTGTGTTTGGTTAACTTGGTGAGTAATGATGACGACACTTGCATAGTGACCATCTGAGTCTTCTTGGAGGATTTGCTTGAAGGAAGCTCCTTCTGCATTAAAGATTTCCGCAAGACGCAAGATTTGACCTGTCGCATCTGGTGCCTTGATTGAGAAGTAATAATTGTTCTTCACGTCTTCTGGCTTAGCCAATTGAAGAGGGCGGCTGTATTCATTGAAGGCTTTACCGATCGTTCCTTCTTTTAGACGACGGACAATGCGAACGAGGTCGGCTACGACACTGGTCGCAGTTGGTTTTTGACCAGCACCTGGTCCGTAGTACATAGACTCCCCAATACCGATGGATTCTACATAGACTGCATTCATAACGTCGTTCACTCCTGCGAGTGGATGCTGTTTTGGAAGGAAGGTTGGTGTCACTTCTGCTGCGATCCCTGACTCTGTTTCAACGATGGAGCCGACCAGCTTGATGACATATCCAAGGCTTTGAGCGACCGAGACATCTTGAGGAGTGATTTGGCTGATTCCTTTGTGACCTACTTGGTCAAATTGGATATTCATTCCAAAAGCGAACTGGCTCAAGATCACCATCTTGTAGGCAGCATCTATTCCTTCAACGTCGTTGGTTGGATCACTTTCAGCGTAACCAAGACGTTGCGCTTCTGCTAAAGCATCCTCATAGGTCCAGCCTTCTTCGACCATTTTGGTCATCATGAAGTTAGATGTTCCATTGACCACACCGAGCACCTTGGTCACCTTGTCAGAAGCTAGGGAATTTACCAAGGTCCGAAGGATTGGGATCCCACCAGCTACGGCAGCTTCATAATAAAGGGCCACTTGGTGTTTTTGAGCGATCTCTAGCAACTCGCTTCCATGAACGGCAAGAAGGTCTTTGTTAGCAGAAACTACGTGCTTGCCTGCTTCCAACGCACGGGTGATAAAAGTCTTCGCTGGCTCGATACGACCCATCAATTCGACCACGATGGCAATGTCCTTGTCTTCAATGATCTCATCGACATTGGTCACAAAGTTGTAGTCATGACCGGCAGCTTGTAATTTTTCCTTTTCCGCATCGTCGCGAACCAAGACCTTAGCGATCTCGATTTCATCTTGAGCTGCCTGGGTGATTTTTTCATGGTTTTCTTTTAATAAAAATGGTACGCCACTAGCAACAGTACCAAATCCTAGTAAGGCAATCTTAACAGACATCCTATTGACTCCTTGAATTTTCTATAGTAGCTCCATTATAACAAAAACTTGAGCGTTTGACAGCCAATTGCCTTAAAAATTCTGAATTTTCATGACAGGATCTGCCTGTAGCAAGTTCTGGAAAAGAACATAGAATTTGTGGTACAATAAAGAAAATAATGAAAACGGTGACACTATGAGTAAACGAAGAGTACCTAAAAAAATCAAAGCCCTACTTGGAATCAATGCCCTCCTCTTGGTCTGTATCTTTATTTGTAGCTTTCTTCTAATCAAGCGGATCACTCAGCCGAGTGACGGAAATACCAGCGGCACTGCCATGACGCGCTCGCTAGATGAACACAGTTCCTCTATCGAGTGGACTCGGGTGAAAAAGCCGGTCAAACTGCCCATCCTCATGTACCACTCAGTGCACAATATGGACGAGTCAGAAGCTGCCAATGCCAATCTGATTGTCGATCCAGAGACCTTTGAAAGCCAACTAAAGGCCCTGAAAAAAGCAGGTTATTACACCCTGACACCTGAGGAAGCCTATCGGATCCTCGCAAAAAATGAAGTGCCAAAAGGAAAGAAATATGTCTGGTTGACCTTTGATGATGGCGTCGAGGATTTCTATACCATCGTCTATCCGCTTCTTAAGAAGTACAAGATGACCGCCACTAACAATATCATCACGGACTTTACCCAAAAGGAAAAAGAAAATGTCCTGACCTTTGACCAAATCAAAGAGATGAAAAGTGCTGGCTTGACCTTTGAAAGCCATACGGTCAATCATCCAGACCTAGCCAATTCCAGTCTTGAGACCCAAAAGAATGAGCTGGTCGCTTCTAAACGCCTGCTGGATAAGGTGCTGGATCAAAATACCAGCGTTATCGTCTACCCATCTGGTCGCTACAGCCAGGTCACAATCGACCAAGCCAAGAAAGCTGACTACAAACTAGGCCTCACCACTAAAAATGGACTAGCCAGCTCCGCTGATGGACTCTATTCCCTCAAACGAGTTCGGATCCTTCCAACCACTACAGGAGAGGACCTTTTAGCTATGATGCAAGATTAAA